>NZ_JAROKN010000070.1:0-13305 GCF_029455255.1 Arthrobacter vasquezii
GACCGTCCGGGCCGTGGCCCTGCCGGCGCTGACCGCGGCGGCGATCGCGGAGGCGACCGTCGTCGTCGTAATACCGATCGCGGTGCAGGTCAGGGTGAAGCTAACGCTGCTCCCGCCGAGTCCGCACCGGCTGAGTCCGCTGCTGCAGCGGAAGGAGGACAGGCTTAAATGCTTATCCCACGTCGAGTGAAGTTCCGTAAGCAGCACCACCCCGGTCGTTCGGGCGCTGCTACCGGCGGCACTGAGGTCAGCTTCGGTGAGTGGGGTATCCAGGCTCTGAGCCCGGCATACGTCACCAACCGCCAGATCGAATCTGCGCGTATCGCAATGACCCGTCACATCAAGCGTGGCGGAAAGGTGTGGATCAACATCTACCCTGACCGTCCGCTGACCAAGAAGCCTGCTGAAACCCGTATGGGTTCCGGTAAGGGTTCCCCTGAGTGGTGGGTCGCCAACGTCAAGCCGGGGCGCGTTCTCTTTGAACTCTCCGGTGTCAATGAAGAGGTAGCTCGCGAGGCCCTGCGCCTGGCGATCCATAAGCTGCCGTTGAAGGCACGTATCGTGCGTCGTGAGGGTGGTGAATAGTCATGGCACTCGGTTCAAAGGAACTGGCAACCGACCAGCTGGATGGGTTCGATAAGGACCGTCTGGTGGAGGAACTCGCCAAGGCTAAGGAAGAGCTGTTCAACCTGCGCTTCCAGTCAGCCACCGGTCAGCTTGAAAACCACGGCCGCCTGCGCTCGGTGAAGCGGGATATCGCCCGCATCTACACCGTGCTGCGTGAGCGCGAGCTGGGACTGCGGCCCGACGTCGTAGCCCCGGTAGAAGAAGCGAAGACTGAAAAGGCCGGCAAGAAATCGAAGGGTTCCAAGGCTGCCTCCACAAAGGACGAAAAGTCCGTGGAAACACAGGCTTCTGAGGAGGATGCCAAATGAGTGAAGAGAAGAACGGCACTGTAGAGGCTGACGCCCGCGGTCACCGTAAGACCCGGCGCGGCTACGTCGTGTCGGACAAGATGGACAAGACGGTTGTCGTGCAGGTTGAGGATCGTGTTAAGCACGCCCTCTACGGCAAGGTCCTGCGCCGCAGCTCCAAGGTCAAGGTCCACGATGAGCAGAACAGCGCCGGCATCGGCGATATGGTTCTGATCAGCGAGACCCGCCCGCTGTCCGCTACCAAGCGGTGGCGCCTGGTGGAGATCCTGGAAAAGGCCAAGTAAGGCCGCAAAGGCAAGCTCTGTCGACTCGTCGACAACGGCAGTCCCTCGTTCCTCGCGGAACGGGGGACTGTTTGCGTTTCAATACGTGCTAGGATATTGAGTTTGTATGGCGCCTTCCGTGCAGATTTGGTCTGTACACCTCGAGCGTCAGCATGAAACCTCGTAAACAATCGTGCTCCGGCATAGTACTTCCCTGCGCTGCGGCGCCTGGGAGGTAAATGCCTCGGGCACGGGCGTTTAGGCTCATCCCTGGCAAAATCCAGGTGGGTCCAGAGACACCCCGATCAACCGTTCCGCAAGGCTCATTCCGTATGCATTATTTCGGTCTGAGAACCGGCGCGACGCAAGGAGTAGATAGTGATTCAGCAAGAGTCGCGACTCAAGATCGCCGACAACACCGGTGCTAAGGAAATCCTTACCATTCGTGTTCTCGGTGGATCCGGACGTCGCTACGCAGGAATTGGCGACGTCATCGTCGCCACCGTCAAAGACGCCATCCCTGGTGGGAACGTCAAGAAGGGCGATGTGGTCAAGGCCGTCATCGTCCGCACCAAGAAGGAACGCCGCCGTGCGGATGGTTCCTACATCAAGTTCGACGAGAACGCTGCCGTGATCCTCAAGGCTGACGGCGATCCCCGTGGTACCCGTATCTTCGGTCCGGTCGGTCGCGAACTTCGCGACAAGCGCTTCATGAAGATCATTTCACTGGCCCCGGAGGTGCTGTAGTCATGGCTCAGACCCGATCGAAGCTGAAGATCAAGAAGGGTGACCTCGTTCAGGTCATCACCGGTGCCAAGCAGGAGCGCGGCGGAGACCGCGGCAAGCAGGGCAAGGTCCTCAAGGTATTCCCTGAGAGCAACCGTGTACTGGTCGAAGGCATCAACCGCATCACGAAGCACACCAAGGCTGGGCAGACGCAGCGCGGCACCCAGACCGGTGGCATCGAGACCGTTGAGGCTTCCATCCACATCAGTAACGTCGCAGTGGTAGACCCGGAGAGCAAGAAGCCCACCCGAGTCGGCTACCGCACCGAAACCGTGGAGCGGGACGGCCGTGAGCGCACGGTCCGCATCCGCGTCGCCAAGGCATCAGGGAAGGATCTGTAATGACTGCTGAAGCCGTAGAAACAAAGATCACCCCCCGCCTCAAGGCCCGCTACGCATCGGAAATCAAGTCGACGCTGCTGGAGGAATTCAGCTACAGCAACGTCAACCAGGTTCCCCGGCTGGTCAAGGTCGTTGTGAACATGGGTGTTGGAGATGCCGCGAAGGACTCCAAGCTCATCGACGGTGCGGTCCGCGACCTCACCCAGATCACCGGCCAGAAGCCGCAGGTCACCAAGGCACGGAAGTCCATCGCGCAGTTCAAGCTCCGCGAAGGAATGCCGATCGGTGCACACGCAACTCTGCGTGGAGATCGCATGTGGGAATTCGTCGACCGCCTGGTCTCACTGGCACTGCCCCGTATCCGCGACTTCCGCGGCCTCAACGGGCGCCAGTTCGACGGCAACGGCAACTACACCTTCGGTCTCACGGAGCAGTCAATGTTCCACGAGATCGACCAGGACAAGATTGACCGTGTCCGCGGCATGGACATCACCGTTGTGACCACTGCCAAGACTGACGCCGAAGGCCGCGCCCTGCTCAAGGCGCTCGGCTTCCCGTTCAAATCCGAAGACTAATTCAACTACGTTGCAGGTCCGTTCCGGGGTCTGACCAGCTGATGCTGATTCTCACCGGAGTAGCGGAAACCGTTCCGAGGAAGGGCTAGAGCCCAATGACAATGACAGATCCAGTTGCAGACATGCTTACGCGTCTCCGCAACGCCAACTCGGCATACCACGACACCGTGTCCATGCCATACAGCAAGCTGAAGGCACGCGTTGCCGACATCCTGAAGGCCGAAGGTTACATCGGCGGCTGGAAGGAAGAAGAGGCTGAGGTGGGCAAGAAGCTCACGATCGACCTCAAGTTCGGTCCCGACCGTCAGCGCTCCATCGCGGGCATCCGGCGCATCTCCAAGCCGGGCCTGCGCGTCTACGCAAAGTCCACCAATCTGCCGCACGTACTGGGCGGACTGGGCATTGCCATCCTGTCCACGTCCTCCGGTCTGCTCACAGACCGCCAGGCAGCCAAGAAGGGTGTAGGTGGGGAAGTCCTCGCCTACGTCTGGTAGCGGGAAAGGGAAAGAGAAACATGTCACGTATTGGACGTCTCCCCATCACCGTGCCCGCAGGCGTTGAGGTCAAGGTTGACGGCAGTGTTGTGTCCGTCAAGGGATCCAAGGGCGAGCTGAGCCACTCTGTAGCCAGCCCCATCCAGGTATCGCTTGAGGAAAGCACCATCACCGTCTCCCGCCCGAATGACGAGCGCGAAGCGCGTTCGCTGCACGGCCTGACCCGCACCCTGATCTCCAACATGATCGTTGGAGTGACCGAGGGCTACAAGAAGAACCTTGAGATTGTCGGCACCGGTTACCGTGTGCAGGCCAAGGGTTCAGACCTGGAGTTCGCACTGGGCTACAGCCACCCCGTGGCCGTGAAGGCCCCGGAGGGCATCACGCTCACCGTGGACAGCCCCACCAAGGTGTCCGTCTCCGGCATCAACAAGCAGCAGGTCGGCGAAGTTGCTGCGAACATCCGCAAGCTGCGCCGTCCGGATCCCTATAAGGGCAAGGGCATCCGCTACGCGGGCGAAATTATTCGCCGCAAGGTCGGAAAGGCTGGTAAGTAACCATGACACTGAGCATCAACAAGAAGCGCACGTCGAAGAGCAAGTCCGCCCAGCGCGGGCGGCGCCACCTTCGGGTCCGCAAGCGCATCACCGGTACGGCTGTTCGTCCCCGTCTGGTAGTCAACCGTTCAGCCCGTCACATCTTCGTGCAGGTTGTCGACGACACCAAGGGCATGACTGTCGCATCGGCTTCGACCCTCGAGGCGGACCTGCGTTCGTTCGACGGCGACAAGACCGCCAAGGCCAAGCGCGTTGGCGAGCTCGTTGCTGAGCGGGCAAAGGCTGCGGGCATTGAGGCAGTCGTATTCGACCGTGGTGGTAACAAGTACCACGGCCGGGTTGCCGCAATCGCAGACGGCGCACGTGAAGGTGGGCTGGCACTGTGACCGAGCAGAACAACGCAAAGGAAGCCTCATTGAATACTGCAAAGGCTGAGGAGGCTGCGACTGTTGCTCCCGCGGCCGGTTCCACCGAGACGGCGTCAGCTACTGACGATCGCCGCGGCGGTGGCGGTCGCCGTGGAGAGCGCGGCGGACGCGACGGCGGTCGTGGCGGTCGCGACGGCGGTCGTGGCGGTCGTGACGGTGGTCGCGACGACAAAGACAAGTTCGTTGAGCGCGTGGTGTCGATCAACCGCGTATCGAAGGTCGTCAAGGGCGGCCGGCGATTCAGCTTCACCGCACTCGTTGTTGTCGGCGACGGCAACGGCATGGTCGGTGTCGGCTACGGCAAGGCCAAGGAAGTTCCCTCGGCTATCGCCAAGGGCGTAGAGGAAGCCAAGAAGTCCTTCTTCAAGGTTCCCCGCATCGGCGGCACCGTTCCCCACCTGGTTCAGGGTGAGGCAGCGGCCGGCGTCGTACTCCTGCGTCCCGCATCTCCCGGTACCGGTGTAATCGCCGGTGGTCCGGTGCGCGCCGTTCTGGAATGCGTCGGTATCCACGACGTCCTGTCCAAGTCCCTGGGTTCCTCGAACGCCATCAACATTGTTCACGCAACTGTTGACGCGCTGAAGAGGCTCGAAGAGCCGCAGGCAGTGGCTGCGCGCCGTGGTCTGCCGCTCGACCAGGTCGCTTCCACGTCGATGCTGCGCGCTATGCAGGATCAGAAGGCAGGTGCGTAATGACTGCTATTACACCAAAGCGCGTGGTTGTCAGCTCAGCGAAGCTGGAAATCACCCAGATCAAGTCCGTCATTGGCGGTAAGCAGAACCAGCGCGACACCCTTCGTTCACTCGGTCTGAAGCGGATCGGACACACCGTTGTCCGCAACGCTGACGCAGTGACCGTAGGCATGGTCAACACGGTTCCGCACCTCGTGAAGGTTGAGGAGGCCAAGTAATGGCAGAGAAGAAGACGGTGGAGGAATCCACCGAGAAGAAGCCGGCCCGCAAGCCTGCTGCCAAGGCTGCTGCTGCTCAGGAAACTGCTGAGAGCACGCCCCGCGTCCACGCGCTGAAGGTACACCACCTTCGTCCCGCCCCCGGAGCCAAAACCGCAAAGACCCGCGTTGGTCGCGGTGAAGGTTCCAAGGGTAAGACTGCAGGCCGTGGCACCAAGGGCACCAAGGCGCGCTACTCGGTCAAGGCAGGATTCGCGGGTGGGCAGCTGCCGCTGCACATGCGCCTGCCGAAGCTGCGTGGGTTCAAGAACCCGTTCCGCGTTGAGTACCAGGTAGTGAACCTGGACAAGCTCAACGAGCTGTACCCCCAAGGCGGTGAGGTGTCTGTGGACAGCCTGATCGCCAAGGGCGCAGTGCGCAAGAACCAGCTCGTCAAGGTGCTGGGAACGGGCGACCTCTCGGTCAAGGTGGACGTCAAGGTTCATGCCGTGTCCGCCAGCGCTGCAGAGAAGATCACCGCCGCAGGCGGATCCGTCTCGGCGCTCTAGTTCCCAGCATCGATCCCCGCCGTCGTCGTTCGGCTCGTCCTTAGGACATCAGGACGACGGCGGCAGGGGAGCCGGCTGTGATCTAGCTCATGAAGCAACTAGACTCTTGGTGGGCCGGGATCCCCGGTCCGCCAGGAGTTTGTTTCGTTAACAGGCTCAATTGATTCCCCGGGTTCTCTAGCGCCCGGTTCCACCCGTTAGACTCGGTTGGTGTGTATTGCCCGTGAAGGGCCACTAAGACTTATTCAGGAGGACGCTTGCTTAGCGCTATTGGCCGGGCTTTCCGGACGCCAGACTTGCGGCGCAAGCTGTTGTTCACGCTGGGAATCATCACCATTTTCCGTTTGGGTGCGTTCATCCCGGCGCCCGGTGTTGACTACGGCAACGTGCAGCAGTGTTTGCAGCTCGGCAACACAGAGGGCGGCCTCTACCAGTTCGTGAACCTTTTCAGCGGCGGTGCGCTGCTGCAGGTGTCCATCTTTGCTCTCGGGATCATGCCCTACATCACGGCCAGCATCATCACTCAGCTGCTCCGTGTGGTCATCCCACGCTTCCAGGAACTGCATCAGGAAGGCGCACAGGGCCAGGCACAGCTGACCCAGTACACGCGCTATCTGACAATCGCCCTCGGGCTGTTGAACGCCACGACGCTGGTGTCGCTGGCACGATCAGGTGCATTGCTGGGTAACTGTCCGGTGCCGATCATCCCGGACGACAGCCTCATCACCATTATTCTGCTCATCATCACGCTGACCGCCGGTACCGGCCTCATCATGTGGATGGGTGAACTCATCACCGAGCGCGGTGTCGGCAACGGCATGTCGCTGTTGATCTTCACGGCGATTGCTGCCGGTTTCCCCAGCTCGCTGGGTGAGATCCTGCGCACGCAGGGATGGACTGTCTTCCTCAGCGTGCTGTTGATCGGCGTTGTTACGGTGATGCTCGTGATCTTCGTTGAGCAGTCGCAGCGCCGTATTCCGGTGCAGTATGCCAAGCGCATGATCGGCCGCCGCACGCTGGGAGGCAGCAGCACCTACATTCCGATCAAGGTCAATATGGCGGGCGTCATCCCCGTCATCTTCGCATCATCGATGCTCTATCTGCCGTCGCTGATTGCCCAGTTCAACACCCCCACGGACGGCGAGACACCGCCGCCGGAGTGGGTCAACTGGATCACCACGTACCTGACCTCGGGTGATCATCCCTTCTACATGGCGCTGTACTTCGCGATGATCGTGTTCTTCACGTATTTCTACGTAGCGATCACGTTCAATCCGGAGGAAGTGTCGGAGAACATGAAGAAGTACGGCGGCTTTATCCCGGGTATCCGGGCGGGGCGGCCTACCGCTGAGTACCTCCAGTACGTCCTGTCCCGCATCACCCTGCCGGGCGCCATCTATCTCGGTCTTGTTGCGCTCATCCCGTTGATCGCGCTCGTGGCCATCAATGCAAACCAGAACTTCCCGTTCGGTGGAGTCTCGATCCTCATCATGGTCGGCGTTGGCCTCGAGACGGTGAAGCAAATTGACGCGCAGCTGCAGCAGCGCCACTACGAAGGGTTATTGCGATGACACGGATGCTCATCATTGGACCGCCCGGGTCCGGCAAGGGCACGCAGGCCGCGCGGATCTCCGAGCGGCTGGGAGTGGTGGCGATTTCCACGGGAGATATCTTCCGCGAGAACGTCCGCAACGAGACACCGCTCGGCGTTGAAGCCAAAAAGTACATGGACGCCGGAGACTTCGTTCCGGACAGCGTGACCAACAGCATGGTCCGCGCCCGTCTCACTGAGGATGATGTGCAGGAAGGCTTCCTGCTTGACGGCTACCCCCGCACCGCCGCCCAGGTGACCGAGCTGGATGACATCCTCCAGCAGAATGACCTGGCCCTCGACGTCGTACTGCAGCTCACGGCGGATGACGAGGAACTGGTCCGCCGGCTCCTGGGCCGGGCGCGCCTGGACGGGCGTACCGATGACAATGACGTTGTCATCCGGCATCGCCTCGACCTCTACCACGAGCAGACCGAGGCTGTTGTGTCCCAGTACGAGGCACGCGGCATCGTGACCCGCGTTGATGGCATCGGCGCAATCGATGAAGTCACCGAGCGCGTCATGTCGGCTCTGAAAGTAACGCAGTAACCCCGATGTTTCGCCAGCAGCGGGTCGAGTACAAGTCGGCAGATCAGATCCGGACCATGCGGGCGGCGGGCCTCGTGCTCTCCGACGCCCTGGACCAGGCGGTCGCTGCCGCACGGGTAGGCATGTCCACCCTCGAGCTGGACGCGGTGTTTGCCGGCGTTCTCAAGGACGCCGGCGCCACCTCCAACTTCCTCGGCTATCACGGCTTTCCCAACAGCATCTGCACCTCGGTGAACCATGAAGTTGTCCACGGCATCCCCGGCGGGTATGTGCTGCAGGACGGTGACATCATCTCGATCGACGGCGGCGCTATCGTCCGCGGCTGGCACTCGGACTCCGCCCGCACGGTGATCGTCGGTACGCCCCGTCCGGAGGACGTGTACCTGTCAAGGGTCACTGAGGAAGCCATGTGGCGGGGGATCGCTGCCCTGGCCACCGGCAAGCACGTTGGGGACGTCGGCGCAGCCATCGACGACTACGTCTCGGCAGCGGAAGGCCCGGCACTCGGTATCCTGCAGGACTATGTGGGCCACGGCATCGGTACGGAAATGCACCAGTCCCCGGACGTGCTGAACTACCGCAGCAGCCACCGCGGCCCCAAGATCAAGCCGGGGCTGTGCCTCGCGATCGAGCCCATGCTGGTTCAGGGACGTGTAGAAACGGCGGTCCTGGACGATGACTGGACTGTGGTCACCGTTGACGGCCAGCGCGCCTGCCAGTGGGAACACACTGTGGCAGTTCACGACGGCGGCATCTGGGTCCTCAGCGCAGCTGACGGCGGCGCCGCGAAGCTGGCGGAACTGGGCGTTACCGTCGCTCCGCTCGACTGAGGTTCGCTGGAACCGCGCACGGCAGAGCGGCCGGATTTAACTTCTGGCACGGCGTAGCGTAGAGTTATTTGTTGGTTGTCGCTACTTTTGCGCCCTTTTGCGCCCTTCCTCCGAACGGATCGCTCCGTTGCGGGTGGAACGGGATCTCGCGATCCCGGGTGGGGGAGTCAGGCAATCAAAACCCCTAGACCGACCGCCGAAGCAAATGGCGGCACAGAAGTTAGCGGAGGATATGGCCAAGAAAGACGGTGTCATTGAGATTGAAGGCACTGTGAACGAGGCTCTGCCCAACGCGATGTTCCGCGTTGAGCTGGCCAACGGACACATTGTTCTAGCCCACATCTCGGGAAAGATGCGTCAGCACTACATTCGAATCCTCCCCGAGGATCGGGTGGTGGTGGAGCTTAGCCCTTACGACCTCACCAGGGGTCGTATTGTCTACCGCTACAAATAAGAACGAACGCAAAGGATAGCCATGAAGGTCCAGCCGAGCGTGAAGCGGATTTGCGATAAGTGCCAGGTGGTTCGCCGCAAGGGCAACGTACTCGTAATCTGCGAAAACCCGCGCCACAAGCAGCGCCAGGGCTGAATCCTCTCTTTTGAGGGTCACCCACGCGTAGTAACACCACAATAAAAAGCAGTGCAGGGCAAGCCCCACCAGGTAAGCCCACACCCCCGGCACGGAGGCCGGGGACCGGAGATCATCCGGGCCGCACTGTTTCAGACCTCCGGTCATCAAAAGGAGAACCGCCACTATGGCACGTCTCGCTGGCGTAGACATTCCCCGCGAAAAGCGGGTTGTCATTGCGCTTACCTACATCTACGGCGTGGGCAAGACCCGTGCAGATCAGACGCTCGCAGAGACCGGGATCAACCCGGAAACCCGAGTGAAGGATCTTTCTGACGCTGAGCTCGTACAGCTCCGCGATTACATTGAAGGCAACTACAAGGTCGAGGGTGACCTCCGCCGTGAGGTAGCTGCAGACATCCGCCGCAAGGTGGAGATCGGCAGCTACGAAGGCATCCGGCACCGCCGCGGCCTTCCTGTGCGTGGACAGCGCACCAAGACCAACGCGCGTACCCGCAAGGGCCCCAAGCGCACCGTCGCAGGCAAGAAGAAGGCCGGCCGCTAGTTCTAGCGGTTGCCCATAGCCACCACCCAAAACCTTCGTAGGAGAAGTAATGCCCCCCAAGACTCGTGGAGCGGTGCGTAAGCCGCGTCGCAAGGACAAAAAGAATATCGCCTTCGGTCAGGCGCATATCAAGAGCACGTTCAACAACACCATCGTCTCGATCACCGATCCCAGCGGAGCTGTTATCTCCTGGGCTTCGGCTGGCGAGGTCGGATTCAAGGGCTCACGCAAGTCCACCCCCTACGCTGCGCAGACCGCTGCCGAGGCCGCTGCAAAGCGCGCCCAGGAGCACGGCGTCCGTAAGGTCGACGTTTTCGTGAAGGGTCCGGGATCCGGACGCGAGACCGCGATCCGCTCGCTGCAGGCTGCCGGCCTTGAGGTTGGCTCCATCCAGGACGTTACCCCCAGCGCCCACAACGGCTGCCGCCCGCCGAAGCGCCGCCGCGTCTAAGTAGCTCCCTTGGCTCCAGGCTCGCCCGCGCTTCACCGGAAGTGTGGGCGGCTTGGGGCTGACTGTCGTTTAGCTACTGAGTTCCGCTCTCTAGCTTTCCCTTTCCACCATTTGTGTTGCGTCATATAGCGGATGCTCCCTGAAAGGAAATGTAAGTGCTCATTGCACAGCGCCCCACCCTGACTGAAGAAGTAGTCGCTGACAACCGTTCGCGGTTCGTCATCGAACCGCTGGAGCCCGGTTTCGGCTACACCCTCGGCAACTCGCTTCGCCGTACGCTCCTGTCCTCGATTCCCGGAGCAGCTGTCACCAGCATCCGGCTCGACGGCGTGCTGCACGAGTTCACCACCGTTCCCGGTGTGAAGGAAGATGTCACTGAGATCATCCTGAACGTCAAGAACCTGGCGGTGTCCTCCGAGCATGACGAGCCCGTGGTTGCCTACCTGCGCAAGCAGGGCCCCGGCGTCGTCACTGCAGCTGACATCGCTCCGCCGGCCGGTGTGGAGTTCCACAACCCGGACCTGCACATCGCAACCCTGAACTCGAAGGGCAAGTTCGAGCTTGAACTGACCATCGAGCGTGGCCGCGGTTATGTCTCTGCTTCGCAGAACAAGTCCGGTGACTCCGAGATCGGCCGCATTCCGGTTGACTCGATCTACTCGCCGGTCCTGAAGGTGACCTTCCGCGTGGAAGCCACCCGTGTTGAGCAGCGCACCGACTTCGACCGCCTGATCGTAGACGTCGAAACCAAGGACGCTATCGCTCCGCGCGATGCCGTTGCTTCGGCAGGTACCACCCTGGTTGAACTGTTCGGCCTCGCCCGCGAGCTGAACACCGCCGCTGAAGGCATCGAGATTGGCCCGTCGCCCAGCGACGCCGCTCTCGCCGCTGACATGGCCCTTCCGATCGAGGATCTCGAACTGACAGTTCGTTCCTACAACTGCCTCAAGCGTGAGGGCATCCACACCGTGGGTGAACTCGTTGCACGCTCCGAGGCTGACCTGATGGACATCCGTAATTTCGGTGCCAAGTCCATTGATGAGGTCAAGGCAAAGCTGGTTGACCTGGGTCTGTCCCTGAAGGATTCCCCTCCAGGGTTTGACCTTGCAGCCCGCGCCGCTGCGATTGAAGAGGACGACGACGCCTACGGCGACGAAGCACTCTAAACGTTAGAAACCTGGTGCCGCTTTAGGATGCGGCCTCGGGCACATTTATGAGGAGATAACACATCATGCCCACACCCACAAAGGGCCCACGCCTCGGTGGCGGTCCGGCGCACGAGCGCCTGATGCTCGCCAACCTGGCCGCCTCGCTGTTCGAGCACAAGCGCATCACCACCACGGTGACCAAGGCAAAGCGGCTTCGCCCCTACGCCGAGCGCCTGATCACCTTCGCCAAGAAGGGTGACCTGGCCTCGCGCCGTCGTGTCCTGGCTGTCATCAGCAGCAAGGGTATCGTCCACGAGCTGTTCACGGACATCGCCCCGGCTGTTGCCAACCGCAACGGTGGCTACACTCGCATCACCAAGATCGGCAACCGCAAGGGCGACAACGCTCCCATGGCTGTCATCGAGCTGGTGCTGGAGTCAGTTTCCGCCAAGCAGGCAGTAGTCGGCGAGGCTGAGCAGGCTGCCGGCAACGCCGCTGCCCGCGACGCTGCAGCTGCTGCACCCGTAGCTTCGGCTGAGTCCGCAGATTCACCGGAATCGGCTGATTCCGCAGAGTCGGCTGAGTCCGCTGAATCGGCACCCTCGGCAGCTTCGGCTGACGAGGTTGCGGCAGAGGACACCACGGTAAGCGCCTCTGAGGGCGACGCCGAGGAGACCGTTGTTGTTGAAGAAGGCTCCGTGCCGGAAGCAGACGAGAAGAAGTAGTTCTTCTGCTCTGCTGAACACATGAACGAACAAATGCCCGTCATCCCGTCCGTGGATGGCGGGCATTTGCGTGTTCGGATCGATTTAGCGTACGACGGCGGTCCGTTCTCCGGTTGGGCTGTCCAGCCTGGTCTGCCAACAGTTCAGGGCACGGTGGAATCGGGTCTGGAGTTGCTTTTTCGGAGACGCGTGCGCCTGACCGTTGCCGGCCGGACTGATGCGGGCGTGCACGCACGCGGCCAGGTTACCCACATCGATCTCGAGCCGGGGGAGTGGTTGGCGCTGAGCCGGGGCCGGGACATCGATCCTGCGTTGGCCCTGAAGCGTCGCCTGCAGGCCACCGTGAACCGCTACCTGCCGCCCGGTGTGGCCGCGCGTACCGCCTATGCGAGCAATCCGGCGTCACCCGTTGTGGTGCGCGCTGTGCGGCTTGCTCCGGCGGGTTTTGATGCGCGGTTCTCGGCGTTGTGGCGTCGCTACAGCTACCGGATCGCTGATCGTCTTGACGATCAGGATCCTCTGCACCGCAGCACTGTTCTGTGGCACTCGGAGGAACTGGACGAGGGCTTGCTGAACGAGGGGGCCCGGCCATTGCTGGGGCTGCAGGACTTCCGGGCATTCTGCAAGCCCCGGGTGGGTGCCACGACTGTCCGGGAGCTGCAGCGGTTCGAGTTTGAGCGGGAGCCTGACGGTGTTCTCCGGGCAACTATCCAGGCCGATGCCTTCTGCCACAACATGGTGCGTGCGCTGATCGGTGGCGCACTGCGGGTGGGAAGTGGTGAGGAACCGCCGGAGTGGATGGGGGAGCGGCTGCGTTCCCGTCAAAAGGACTCGCGGTCTGTTCTCGCGCCGGCGCATCCGTTGGTGCTTGAGGAAGTGCGTTACCCGGACGACGCCGCCGAGCTGGCCTTGCGTGCGGAGCTCACCCGGGCGAAGCGTGATCACGTTCGGGACGATGCCTGACTAGCTGGCAGCGCAAGACCGAGGGGTCGGCGGCGCTCGCCTGGGCGCGCACGCGGCCGTTCCGTTAGAAGGGCGGTG
>NZ_JAROKN010000071.1:0-13166 GCF_029455255.1 Arthrobacter vasquezii
CTGCCGGACAGCGCACCGGAAGCCGGCGGACCGGCCGGCGCCTGGTGCGCGGCATCAGCGTTTGCAGCATCAGCGGCAGGCGTGCGGCCAGCCTCTGGAGAAGGCTGGGAGTCGCTCATCAGACTTCGAGCAGCTCGGTTTCCTTGCGCTTAAGCATGTCGTCGATGGTGTCAGTGTGGGACTTCGTCCGTGCGTCGAGGTCTTTCTCGGCGCGGGCGCCGTCGTCCTCGCCGGCGTCACCGTCCTTGACCGCCTTATCAATGCCGTCCTTGGCCTTGCGGCGGATGTTCCGGATCTGGATTTTGGCGTCTTCAGCCTTGCCGCGCACTACCTTGACGTATTCCTTGCGCCGCTCCTCGGTCAGTTCGGGAAGAACCACACGAATGACGTTGCCGTCGTTGGACGGGTTGGCGCCAAGATCTGAGTCACGGAGGGCCTTTTCGATCTCAGAGAGCGCGGAGCGGTCGAACGGCGTGATGAGCAGCGTGCGTGCTTCCGGGTTCTGGAAGGATGCCAGCTGCTGCAGCGGCGTCGGCGAGCCGTAGTAGTTCACGACGATCTTCGAAAACAGGGACGGGTTGGCACGGCCAGTGCGTATGGTTGCGAAATCTTCCTTCGCCGCCTCGACTGCCTTGTCCATGCGCGCGGTTGCCTCTGACATAGTCTCTTCGATCACGATTGCTCCTTTGGTTCGAAATCCGCTGCTTCTGAGCGTCCGATTCAGTTGATAATCCTAGTTCACAGCCGGGCTCCTGCCGGGACTTCACCGACCGCTGCGCGGCGCTCAGGCCGTGACGACCGTGCCTATCCGTTCACCCATGATCGCGCTGGTGACGTTGCCCTCGCCCTCCATGCCGAAGACCACCATGGAAAGATTGTTGTCCTTGCACATGGTCATGGCCGTCTGGTCCATGACCCGGATGTCCTGGCGCAGCGCGTCGTCATAGGACAGCGAATCGAGTTTCTGCGCGCTCGGGTCCTTGCGGGGGTCCGCGGTGTAGACGCCGTCGACACCGCTCTTGGCCATCAGAACGACGTCGGCACGGACTTCCAGCGCCCGCTGGGCGGCGACTGTGTCGGTGGAGAAGTAGGGCAGGCCTGCACCTGCACCGAAGATGACGACCCTGCTCTTTTCCAGGTGGCGGATTGCCCGGCGGGGGATGTAGGCCTCAGCGACCTGGCCCATGGTGATTGCGCTCTGCACACGGGTTTCAACGCCGGCCTGTTCCAGGAAATCCTGCAGCGCCAGGCAGTTCATGACCGTGCCGAGCATGCCCATGTAATCCGCACGCGAGCGGTCCATCCCGCTCTGCGAGAGCTCGGCACCGCGGAAGAAGTTGCCTCCGCCCACCACGATGGCAACCTCCACTTCGCCGATCGTCGCGGCAATCTGCTTGGCTATGCCGCGCACCATGTCAGGATCGACACCGAGCTTGCCCCCGCCGAAAACCTCTCCCGAGAGCTTCAACAGCACGCGCCGCCTCGGGGATTCGCTGTGACCGGCCTTGTCGTATGTGTCCATGATGCCTCCCGGGCAGTCGTACGTGCGTGTCAGAATCTGAGTTCCGTGTGGGTGTCAGCGCGTCAGCAGTGGAACTGATGTCCGGCTTGGTAAGTCTTACAGGTTTCCGGCAGGTCCACTCGCCGGACATGACGGAGGGGCGGCCACCGTGGCGACCGCCCCTCCATCCTCTCAAACAAAAACCGGCCCGGAAGGGTCAGTACCTGATCAGGCACCCACCCGGAAGCGAGCAAATTCCTTGGGCTCGACAGAAGCTTCCTTCAGTACCTGGGCAACCGACTTCTTGGCGTCCTTGGCGAACGCCTGGTCAACCAGCACGCCCTCCTTGAAGAACCCGGTCAGGCGGCCTTCGACGATCTTGGTGAGGGCGGCCTCGGGCTTGCCTTCGGCGCGTGCGGTCTCATCCGCAATACGGCGCTCGGTCTCGACCAGCTCTGCCGGTACGTCCTCACGGGTGAGGTACGTGGGCGAGTAGGCGGCAATGTGAACTGCCACATCATGGGCAGCCTCAGCCGCGGCGTCTCCGCTACCTTCAACGGCGAACAGCACGCCCACCTGTGCGGGGAGGTCCTTTGACGTCTTGTGCAGGTAGGCATCGACAATGGCGCCCTCGACGCGTGCCACGCGACGGATGTCGACCTTCTCGCCGAGCAGCGCACCGGCCTCGATGACATGTTCGGAAACCGGCTTGCCGTCAAGGGTGTAAGCGAGCAGCGACTCAACGTCAGAGGCGCCGGACTCGATGGTCGCAGCGAGCACCTTGTTGGCGAACTCGATGAACGGCCCGGCCTTGGCCACGAAGTCGGTCTCGCAGTTGACCTCGACCATGACACCGACGTTACCGTCAACCTTGGCGGCCACGAGACCTTCAGCGGTTGAGCGGCCTTCGCGCTTGGTGGCGCCCTTCAGGCCCTTGATGCGGATGAGCTCCATGGCCTTCTCGGCATCGCCGTTGGCCTCGTCGAGCGCCTTCTTCACGTCCATCATTCCGGCGCCGGTCCGCTCGCGGAGAGCCTTGATGTCAGCGGCAGTGTAGTTTGCCATTTGAACTCCTCAGATGTGGGTTTCTCGTCAAGTATTGAGTAAAAGTTCTCCGGATCTTTCTCCGGCACAAGCGAAAGGGTGCGGGCTTTGACGTCCCGCACCCTGTCGATGAAACTACTTGCTCTCGCTGTTTGCAGCTTCCTCAGCAGGAGCGTCAGTTGCGGGGGCTTCCTCAGCAGCGGCAGCCGGTGCTTCTTCAGCGGCGGGAGCTACTTCAGCGGCGGGAGCCTCAGTTGCCGGAGCTTCCTCAGCAGGCGCGTCTGCAGCGGGAGCATCAGCAGCGGGTGCACTCTCGGCAGGTGCGGCGCTACCCTCGAGCAGCTCACGCTCCCACTCGGCGAGCGGCTCTTCTGCTGCGGCAGCGTCATTGCCGGAGGACCGGTTATTGCGGGCGATGAGACCCTCAGCAACGGCGTCAGCGACAACGCGGGTCAACAGGTTGACTGCGCGAATGGCGTCATCATTACCCGGAATCGGGAAATCAACTTCGTCAGGATCACAGTTGGTGTCGAGGATGGCGACAACCGGGATGTTGAGCTTCTTCGCCTCGTCGATTGCGAGGTGTTCCTTCTTCGTGTCGACAACCCAGACGATGGACGGAGCCTTCGTGAGGTTGCGGATGCCACCCAGGTTGGTCTCGAGCTTGGTCAGCTCGCGCTGCAGCAACAGCAGTTCCTTCTTGGTGTGCCCGGAACCGGCGACATCCTCGAAGTTGATCTCCTCAAGTTCCTTCATGCGCTGGATGCGCTTGGAAACCGTCTGGAAGTTGGTGAGCATGCCTCCCAGCCAACGCTGGTTGACGTACGGCTGGCCAACACGGGTTGCCTGCTCGGCAATTGCTTCCTGTGCCTGCTTCTTGGTGCCGACGAACAGGACGGTGCCGCCGTGGGCAACAGTGGCCTTGATGAACTCGTAGGCGCGGTCGATGTAGGACAGCGACTGCTGGAGGTCAATGATGTAGATTCCGTTGCGCTCCGTGAAAATGAAGCGCTTCATCTTCGGGTTCCAGCGACGGGTCTGGTGGCCGAAGTGGACACCGCTGTCAAGCAGCTGGCGCATGGTAACGACTGGCATGCCGTTCCTTTCGTTGGGCAGCACAGGCACTGCTGTGTTCTGCCGGTTTGACGGTTGATGTCCCGCGGGTGAACGCGGGGGTCCTGGTGCCCGTCAGCTGTGCGCTCACTCCTCCAACCGGATTTCTCCGGACCGCTGGAGCAGTGTTCCCAGGCGTAAGCTCACTCATGAAAATCGATGGCGAGATGCCTGCGAATCGGGGACACGCGTAGTCAGTTCCCGACACCCAACGGACCGAAAGAGCCTTTCATGGCACGACGGGATACGGAGAACTGCTTCATCAAGTGTACTACAGCCGCCACATCCCCCGGACTGGCAAAGGCAGGCGTCACTCCGCCTCCACAACACTCGACCTGCACAGCGCGCCGCTTCCGCTGAAGCTGTCCACATAGAGCGCACGACACCGATCCCGCGCAGCCAGGCTCGTTCACAGTGGGTGGGTGGCTACTTTCGCGAATATATTCCGCTTCCTGGCGGGCGCCGCCGTCTGCATCGGACTGCTGCTCTCCCCCGGGCCGTCGCCTGCTTCCTCGAATCCGGAAGCTCCCTGGAGTTGGCCGCTCGACGGAACCCCGCCCGCACTGCGGCACTTTGACCGGCCGCCGGAACCCTGGATGGCTGGGCACCGCGGTGTTGACCTCGGCGCGTCGGACGGCGTAGTCCTCAGCCCGGCTGAGGGCGTGGTGGTGTTCGTCGGCACGGTGGTGGACCGGCCGGTACTGACTCTCGACCATGGCGGCGGACTGTTATCCAGCTTCGAACCTGTGACAGCCTCGGTAGCGGAAGGAGATACGGTCGTCGCAGGGCAGGAGGTGGGGCGTATCAGCACGGAACCCCACTGCCCATCCCTGTGCGTGCACTGGGGCGTGCGGGAACACGGGGAATACGTCAACCCACTACCCTTCGTCTCGGACCGGCGGCCGTCAGTCCTGCTGCCGCTGGCCGATCCCTGAGCCGGTGCAGCGACTTAGACGAAGGCAGCAATTCCCGTGATGGCCCGACCCGTCACAAGCGAGTTGATTTCGTAGGTTCCCTCGTAGGAATAGACGGCTTCGGCATCGGCGAAGATCTTGGCCATCTCGTAATCGGTGACTATGCCGTTGCCGCCGAGGATGCTGCGGCCCAGGGCAACTGTTTCCCGCATCCGGGCAGTGGTGAACGCTTTGGCGAGGGCGGACTGCTCATCCCGCGCGCCGCCGTCGTCGGCCAACTGCGCCAGACGCACCATCATGCCCAGGGAGCTCACCGTGTTGCCGAGCATCTCGACCAGCTGCTGCTGGATGAGCTGGAAGGACGCGAGCGGGCGGCCAAACTGCTGGCGCTCCACGGCATACCGCCGGGCAACATCGAAGGCTGCCAATTGTTGCCCTACAGCCTGCCACGCCACCGAAAGCCGCGTGATGCGCAGGACCTTGTTGGTGTCCTTGAAGCTGTTGGCGCCGGTGAGCCGGTAGTCGTCGCTGATCTGGAGGCCGTCGAGCACAATGTCGGCATTTTCAACGGTGCGCAGAGCGGTTTTGTTCTCGATCTTGGTGGCCTTGTAGCCAGGTAGCGAGGTGTCAACCATGAACCCCTTGACCTGGTTGTCCGCAACATCACGGGCGAAGATGACAACCCAGTCGGAGAAGGTAGCGTTCCCGATCCAGCGCTTTGCACCGTTGAGGACCCACCCGTCTCCGCTGCGCTCCGCGGTTGTCCGCGTACCGCCCGCGACGTCGGAACCGCCGAGCGGTTCCGTCAGGCCGAAAGCGCCGATCTTTTTCATGGCGTAGATGTCCGGAAGCCATTCGGCTTGCTGCTCCGGGGAGGCGAGCGTCTCGATGGAGCCGGTGAATAGGCCGTCGTGAACACCCATGAACGTTGCAATAGAGGTGTCGGCACGGGTGAATTCGGCGTGCAGCAGGCCCGCGAACAGGTTTGAATAGCCCAGCCGTTTGACTGGAGACACAATGTCCAGCTCGGCGATCCGCGGGATCAGCTCAGTGGGAAAAGCGCCAACGTTCCACCAGGACGCTGCGTGCGGGCGGACTTCCTGGGCCAGCCATTCCCTCACCTCAAGGAGCCGGGTACGCTCCTTCGGGTCGAGCATCTGCTCGAAGAAGTAGAAGTCGCCGTCCGCGTACGGCAGGTTGTCAGCGTCGATTGCGGGTGCACCCATGAAACGTTCCTCACCATCAGTCGCACCGGCGCTCAACTGCACCGGCGCTGTCCGTACCCTCGCGGTGCGGATCACCTCGGCCTATGTTACCCGCGGGTAACTTCCAGTGCCACCCGTGCGCACGATGCAAAAAACCCCGGCCCATCCGGACCGGGGTTTCCTGCACGAGTAGGGCTGCTGGGGCTTGAACCCAGGACAAACGGATTATGAGTCCGCTGCTCTAACCAGCTGAGCTACAGCCCCGCAACGCCGACGACGCGCCGGCGCAGTCCATTGTAGCCACGATGGTGGCCGTGAATCAGACGGCTAGACCGTTTCGGTGTCGTGGAACCTGCCGAAGTAGAGGTCCTCGAACGTGGACAGTGTGGCATCGATGCTGTGCTTTTCAACCATGGAACGGCTCATCTTCCCCATCCGCTCGCGTTCAGCCTCCGGCATGGAGATGATTTCGGTAAGGCGGCGGCCCAGCTCGGCACTGTCATGGGGAGTGAACAAATAGCCGTTTGCCCCGTCTTCGACCAAGTGCGGCAATGCCATGGCGTTTGCCAGCAGAACCGGGGTGGAAGCGGACATCGCCTCGAGTGTGACCAGGGACTGCAGTTCCGCTGTCCCCGGTTGGCAGAACACGGTGGCACGCAGGTACGCCTGACGGAGTTCCTCATCAGAGATGAGGCCGTGAAATGTGACCCGGTCTTCAAGCCCCAGCCGCTTGACCTGCGCCTGCAGAGCCGGTTTCACTTCTCCCCCGCCGACAATCTCCAGGTGCAGGTTCAGCTCGCTGGGAGTCTTCGCGACCGCGTCGATGAGCACGTCGACGTGCTTTTCCTCAGCGAGGCGCCCCACGAACAGGGCGGTCGGGTGACCGGGATGCTCGAGCTGCTCGCCGGGCCTGGCCTCGTACGCTGCCGCGTCGATGCCGTTCGACAGCGGCAGCACTTTGCGCAGAAACGCGTGTTCGTGCATGGCCTTTGCGGCAAGAGGCGTAGGCGTGGTCACAACGTCTGCTTTCCCCATGACCTTGCCCATGTCGCGCCAGGAATTCTTCGCGACGATGTTCTTGAACCACTGAGGGAAGGGCAGGAAGGGGTTCAGGTTCTCCGGCATGAAGTGATTGGTGGCGACCACACGGATCCCGCGCTTCACGGCTTCATACAGCGCATACTCCCCCACCATGTAGTGGCACTGGATGTGCACCACATCGGGCTGCACCCGGTCGAAGAGCATGCTGATCTCGCGCTTGATTTCCCAGGGTAGGCAGATCCGCCAGTATTCGTGGGTGGGGACAGAGTGCGAACGGAGTCGGTGCACCGTCCAGTCTCCGCCCGGCTCGGTGAAGCTCCGGCCGTTGATCGTGTTCGGGGCAAGAACGTGAACGTCATGGCCGCGGGCCGTCATCCCCTTGGCCAGGCGGTAGCCGAACATGGAGGCGCCGTTGACATGCGGCGGGTAGGTGTCTGCAGCGATCAGGATGGTCAGCGGCGCATCTGCTGCCGTATCGGTCACGAAGTAGTCCTCGGGTTGGCAACGGTGGGAGAAGTTACGGGCGTTACCGCCGTCGTGCTTCTTTCTGGCGCTTGACCACATCCGGATGGTGGCGCGACAGTGCTATTACTCCAACAATAGCAACGATGGCGGCCGCACCCATGGCAATTGCAATCACCGATTCAACGTTTGGCTGGAGTTCACCCAGCACCACTATGCCGACGGCAATTCCCACGATGGGATCAATGACCGTGAGGCCGGCAATCACCAGATCCGGCGGGCCGGTGGCATAGGCGCTCTGGACGAACCATGAGCCGAGGCCGGCGGCTGCGATGATCGCAATGACGCTGTAGATGGGGACGTTGAGGAAGACCCGGCCGTTTGGGTCCAACAGGTGCGTAGCAATGATCTTGGTCAGCACGGCAACGAAGCCGAAGAGGACGCCGGCGCCGAGAATGTAGGCGAAAGCGCTGAGCCTGCGCTTGAAGACAACCGCAAGCGTGCCGAACAGCGCGACGGCGATGCACAGCAGCAACACGGCGGTCAGTTCCTGGTCCGGCAGGACAACATGGTCTTTGCGTGTCACATTGAGTGCCAGCAGCACGAACAGCGCACTGCCTGCGACGCACGCGGAGATTGCGACGACGGTGGCCCGGTTGATGCGCACGCCCTGGTCCCTGGAGTTCACGACGGTGGTAATGACCAGCGCGATGGCGCCGATCGGCTGCACAACGGTAAGGCTGGCCAGGCTGAGGGCGATGACGTTGCACACCATCCCGGCACCGAGCAGGATCAGGCCGAGAATCCAGCGCGGATTGCGCAGCAACCGGACGAACCCCGTGGAGTTGAGGGACAGCCCGCCGGTATTGGAGCGCACCGCACTGCCCTGGCGCTGGGCACCGACAGCAAGGAAGCAGGCGCCGAGGAGCGCAAGGAGTACCGCTACCCAGGCCATGCGCCCGTTTTCGTCATGCGGTGCGCTCCAGCCGGTACACCCGGTGCGACGCCGTGAAATAACCGTAGAACGCAATGACGTGACCGATGCACCCGAGGATCAGCAGCACGTTGGCGGTGATCTCGAGCCACAGCTGGTCGAACCCTTCCACACGCTGCAGGAGCAGGAGGGGGGATCCCACCAGCAGCAGTGCGGTCCGGATCTTGCCGATGTTGGACACGGGCAGACGCAGCCGTCCGCCGAAGAGGATCAGGACGTTGATGATGAGAATTGCATCAGGGATCACGATGGCCCACACGAGCCAGGCGGGCGCAACGCCGTCCACCACGAAGGTCACGGCAACCACGATCAGCGCCGTTCGGTCTGCCACGGGATCAAGCCACTTGCCCACCGAGGACACCTGGCTGAACCTGCGGGCGATATAGCCGTCGATCCAGTCGGTTGATCCGAGCAGCACCAGGGTGATGACGGCCGCGGCATATTCGCGCTGGACAATGAACATCACAAACAGCGGGACCCCAAGGAACCGGACAACGGTGATGATGTTCGGTACGGTCCAGAACGTGTCCAGTTCGGCCGTCGCCTGACCAGGCTTTCCCCCGGCGCCAATAAGTCTGATCACAGTCCCTCCGCTCCCATTATGCAGGCAGGGCCCTGGATGCACCGAAGCGGCTGACGCAGCGTCCGCGCGATGTGCAGTGCCTACTTGGCGACGAGCCGTCTTACCATGACAGCGATTGCAGCGGCAGAAGCGGCGACAACGCTTAGTGGCTTCCAGCGGTCAGCGAGCGTCTGGTTGTGACGTGCAGGGGCAGATGACCCAGGAGTGTGGGTCACGCGGGTCGAGCCGCTACGGGTCCGCTGCGCTTCCCGGGCATGAACTGCCGAGGACTTGGCCTGGGCGGCGGCGGTGCGCGCGCGTGATTTCGTGTGGTCCACCTGGGACTTGAAGTCCAGGCCGCGCCCGAGATCATCCCTGGTTTCTGCAATGTGATCGCGGCGGCGGCCGGAGCGGCTGCGGAGCTCAGCGTACGACGGCGCAGGCGGCTTGGGCTCCCCTGTTTCCTTGTGCTTGGGCTTCTTTTCTTCCTTCGGCTTCTTGACGTCAAGCGTGGCCGGGTTGAACTTGCGCCCTTCCTTGAGCACACCGATGTCATACTTGATGCCGCGAATGGCGTCTTCCGGCAGGAGCGGCAGCGCCTTCTTGAAGCGGGACAGGCCCATCAGTGCTGCAATGGCGGCAATGATGAGGAACAGGGCAGCGAAGCACAGAGCAGCCAGCCAGGGGGGCATGACCGTAGCCAGCCCCATGATCGCCGCGACAATGAGGGCTACGGCAAGGAATGCCACAAACACCAGCGCCACGACGAAGAACGCCGCAGCAATGCCGGCCGTGATGCCCTTCTGTTTGAGCTGTTCGCGGGCAAGCGAGACTTCGTCGCCCAACTGGCGCGGGGTCAGCCGCAGCAGCAATCTGATCAAGCCGATCACCGACGGCTTGCCGCCGGCCCGGTTCACCCGCGTGCTGGTCGAGCTGTCCATATGTCCTGCTCCCATCCGTTCATCCTGCATCTGTTCCCAAAATTACCACTGACGCATACTTCCCGCCCGCGCCCGGGCCGATCACCGGCTCAGCGGGCCGGCAATTCGTCCCGGTCCTCGAGTTCCCGGCCGGCATACTCCTGAAGCTGGGTCTTCACAAACCAGAAGGAAACAACGGCGAAGCCGGTGAACACCGCGTACATGATCCAGACGCCAAGGTTCTCACTGACCCAGGGAAATGCGAGCGTGACAATGAAGTTGAAAATCCAGTTCACCATCGTTGCTACGCCCAGTGCGATGGAGCGCACCTTGTTCGGGAACATTTCTCCGAGTGTCACCCACATGACCGGCCCCCACGTCGCCGCGAAGAAGATGACGAACAGGTTTGCGCCGACCAGGGCCACCGGCCCCCACACACCGGGAAGCGAAACATCCGCTCCGCTCCCCGTTGCCTGCGCGAAGGACACGGTTGCGGCGAGAAGGCCGACAAACATTCCTGCGGAACCTACCAGCAGCAGCTTGCGGCGGCCGATCCTGTCAACGAAGAAGATGGCCACGAAGGTCATCGCGACGTTGATGATCGACGTGATCACCGACGTCGTAAATGACTCGCTCTCACTGAACCCGACTGACTGCCACAGGGTGGTGGAGTAATAGAAGATGGCGTTGATGCCGACAAGCTGCTGCAGGGCAGCAACGGTCATGCCCACCCAGAGAATGGGCTGCAGGCCGAGCATCGATCCGCGCAGATCACGCAGCGTCGTCTTGTCCTCCATCCGGAGGGTGGAACGGATCTCTGTCAGTTTGGCGGTGGTGTCCCGAATACCGGTCACGCGGGACAGCACATGTGCGGCTTCTGCGTCGCGGCCACCGCGAATCAGATAATGGGGCGATTCCGGAATGGTCAGCGCCAGCACTCCGTAGATGATTGCCGGTACGACGCCGACAAGCAGCATCCAGCGCCAGGCCGGCAGCCCCCACCACAGTTCTCCGGTGGCTCCGCCTGCCAGGTCGGCAAGCCAGGCGTCGGACAGCAGTGCAGCGAAGATGCCGACGGTGATTGCCAGCTGCTGAATGGATGCGAGTCCGCCACGCCACTTGGCCGGAGCGATCTCGGCGATATAGCCGGGCGCGATGACTGATGCGACTCCGATGGCGACGCCACCGATGAGGCGCCAGAGCATCAGGTCCCACTCGCTGAATGCGAAACCGGATCCGACCGAGTTGATCAGGAAAAGGATAGCTGCGCCCAACATGACGCGTTTGCGGCCGAGCCGGTCCGCGAGTTCACCGGCAAACCAGGCGCCCGCGGCACAGCCCAGGAGCGTGATCGCGACAGTGAACCCCAGGACGGCTTCCCCCAGGCTGAAGTCTTCCTGGATAGCGTCAACCGCACCATTGATGACGGCAGTGTCGAAGCCGAACAGGAGTCCACCGACAGCGGCCGCGACACTGACTCCGATGACTTTTCCCATGTGCGGCTGCGGTGCACCTGAGGGCGCACTTGTATCCCGATCTCCGGCGTTCACGCGTTCTCCTGACCTCTGCGCTACCCTGTGGACCTCTGAGCTGCATTTCACCCTACGACAATCCGAAGCCTACTGAGCACATGAGTGTCAGCATTCATAGCGGCAGGTCTTCCGCGAGGTTGGCTGAGGGCCCTAAGATGGAAGTTGATTCGTTCCGGCAACCACCTCGATGCCTCGACCGGCTCTCCACCACCTTTCGTCTGCAGCGCCGCAGTGCGACTCCCGCATCCGCCACGCCAGATAGGTATCTGTTGAGCACCACCACGCACCCCGGCGACGCGCTCACCAGGCGCCAGAAGCTGATCTACGTTGTCATTCTCGGCACGCTCACCGCGCTCGGTCCGTTCACCATCGACCTGTACCTGCCCGCGTTCCCGGCACTGCAGGATGATCTCGGCGTCACCGAGGCTGCTGTGCAGCTCACCCTGACCGGAACGATTGTGGGCTTTGCTGCAGGCCAGCTGATCGTGGGTCCGCTGAGTGACAAGGTGGGCCGGCGCCTGCCGCTGATCATGGCCACCAGCCTGCACGTCATCGCCTCGCTCGGGGCCGCGCTGTCCACAGAGATCGGCATGCTCATGGTCTTTCGTGTGCTGCAGGGAATGGGCGCAGCCGGAGGCGGCGTGGTGGCCATGGCGATGATCCGCGACCTCTTCAGCGGCTACCCACTGGTTCGCATGCTTTCCTACATGGCGCTGGTGAACGGGATGGCCCCCATCTTCGCGCCCGTCATCGGGTCCCAGTTACTCGTGATCATGCCGTGGCCCGGAATCTTCTGGTTCCTCGCCGCGTACGGGTTCCTGGTGATCCTCGCCGTCTCGTTGTTCATCATTGAAACCCTGCCTGCGGACCGGCGGAAAGCGTCGTCGTCCACGGCTCTTCAGCGGTATCGCGCGGTGCTGACCGACCGTGTCTTCATCGGCATTCTGCTGGTGGGCGGCATGAACTTTTCGGGCCTGTTTTCCTATCTGTCGGCATCGCCGTTCCTGTTCCAGGACGTGTACGGGCTTGATCCCCAGCAGTACGGGCTGCTCTTCGCAGTGAACTCGCTCGGCATTGTGGCTGCTGTCCAGATCAGCGCCCGGGTGGTCCGGAGGGTGGGTCCGCAGTGGATCATCGCCTGCTCCACCGCGGCAATGCTCGCGATGGCGCTCCTGATGATCCTCTTCGACTACCTGGGCTTCGGATTCTGGGGTACCGCGGTTCCGCTCTGGTTCTACATCTCGGCTGCCGGCTTCACGTTCCCCTGCGTCCAGGTGCTCGCGCTGGCCAACCATGGCGCGCAGGCCGGAACCGCCGCGTCACTTCTCGGCGCGACCACCTTCGGGTTGGCTGGGATCATCTCACCGATTGTGGGAGTTCTCGGGATAGCGTCAGCCACACCCATGGCGGCGGTCATGGCCTGCTGTATTGCCCTCGGGATTGTGTTCCTCTGGACGATTGTGCGGCCGAGGACCGTACCCGCGATCAGCTAGCCAGCTCCTCTCAAGCGACGGCCAGGGACAGCAGGCTCTACGCCTGGTGCCCGGCGCGTTCGGCTGTACGCGTGATGTTGCGCGCCATGGAGGCGAACACCACGCCGTGGAACGGCAGCACGCCGAGCCAGTAGAGCCGGCCGGCCAGGCCGCGGGGGAAGAAGATGGCGCGCTGGCGATATTCGCTCGCTCCGCCGTCGGGCACTACCGAGAGTTCGAGCCAGGCTCGTCCAGGAAGTTTCATTTCCGCCCGCAGACGGAGCTTCTCGCCGCGCACCAGCTCTTCGACGCGCCAGAAGTCCAGGGCCTCTCCTGCCATCAGCTCCGACGAGTGCCGGCGTCCGCGGCGCAGGCCGACGCCCCCGGCGGGCTTGTCCAGCCAGCC
>NZ_JAROKN010000072.1:0-13084 GCF_029455255.1 Arthrobacter vasquezii
GCCGGCGCCGGCGCTGACGGCCGCTGAGATGAAGCGGGCTGCCACACTCCTGCCCGACGACGGTCCCGCCTCGGTCCGCTGGAACGCGGCTGTGATGGAGCTCGGTGCGCTGGTCTGCACTGCGCGGACGCCCTCCTGCGAGCAGTGTCCGGTCCTCGATCGGTGCGCCTGGGTGGCGGCCGGGAAACCCGCGCCGACGTACGTACCCAAGGGCCAGTCCTGGGCAGGAACGGACCGGCAGGTACGTGGCGCGATCATGCATGTGCTGCGGCATACGGACAGCCCCGTGCCGCTTCCACTCATCCGCGAGCGCCCCGTGGACCTGGCGCACGGCACCCCCGCGGCATTTGAGAAGCTGTATGGGTTGCATGCCCCGCTTGAGCAGCTCGAGCGAGCGCTCAACGGCCTCCTCGCGGATGGCCTGGCAGAGGAGACACCACGGGGATTGCAGCTCCCAGCCTGACCTCTCCTCGGAACTTCCTGGGCCCTCCTGGCGAACTTTTGCGCACCTCTGGCGACGTCGGCCCGCCCGGAAGTCACCGTAAGTGCCCAAAAGTTCCGCTAGAGCTCGCCGAACCCTGCCTTGACCTCACCGCCGATGTACTCGATGGCCTTCTGCGCCTCTGGGCCCGTGGCCTCAGCGCGGAGTTCCTTGCCCTCGCCCAGAGCGAGCGACATGAGCAGCATCACCGACTTGCCGTCCACGCCGTTGATGGTCACTTCGGCGTCCAGGTCCGTGAGCGCCCTTGCTATGACGGCCGCGGGCCGAGCGTGCAGGCCCATCTTGTTCGGCAGGGTCCAGGCGCCCGTCACCGCCGGCTCAGCAGCTGCTTCCAGCGGAGCTGAGGGACCGGGAGCCGCCGCCCCATGGGAGACGAACGGCTCAAGTGACTCAGGGTCGATGGAAACGACAGCACGCTCGGCAGCGGAAGCGACCTCGTCCACCGTGCCGCCGGACTCCGCCTGCACGGCCGCTGCCACCGCTCCTTCGACCAGGGCGGCTTGAGGCAGGCGGATCCTCGACCGGGTATCAGGGGGGAGGAATTCAAGTGTCATTTCTGCAGTCATGACTGCAGAACCGAGGTCGGTAAGGACCACGACGCCGTCGCCCTGCTCGGCTTCCTCAAGCGCCGACTGAACCTTCTCAAGACTGGTGCCGATGCGCGACGGGGAATCACTCGTACCGCCGGCGGCGGCTATCCGGACGTTGGGGGCCATCTGCGCGGCCAGCTCAATGACCCCCTCGGCGATTTTGCTGCTGTGCGAGACGATCACCAGGCCGACCGTCACTGTTGACGCCCTGCGGTGTCAGCTGCCGCCTGAAGAATCAGGGCCGAGGACTGCGCACCGGGGTCACGATGCCCGGCACTGCGCTCACCCAGGTAACTGGCCCTGCCTTTTCTGGCGATCAGCGGCTCTGTGGCGAGGGCACCGGCCTGGGCGGCATTGGCTGCAGCCTCAAGCACCTCCACGGCCGACGCCCCGGCCGACTGCGCCGTGCCGGCAGCCTCGACGGCGGGAGTCCACGCATCGATCATGGTCTTGTCCCCCGGCTCGGCCTTGCCGCGCGCCACCACGCCGTCGCGTGCTGCAGTTAGGAAGCCAACGACGGCGGCGGGATCGATCTCAGCTGCGTCACCCAGAGCTGTGGCCGCGCGGAGGAACGCGGTACCGTACAGCGGACCGGCCGCACCGCCAACGGTGGACATCAAAGTCATGGCAGTCAGCTTGAAGACCGCGCCGGGTGTTTCCTGCCCACCGGCGTCGAGCTTTGCCACCACCGCCGCGAACCCGCGCTGCATGTTCTCGCCGTGGTCCGCGTCCCCGATCGCCCGGTCCAACTCGATCAGCGCAGTACGGTGCTCAGTGAGGACCTGTGAGCACTCCCGGATCCAGGCTTCGGCCCATTGCGCAGTCAGCGCCATCTACACTCCCCATCGCAGGGCCGGCGTCCATACCGGCGTGTCCCAGAGTTCCACCATTTCATCGTCCAGCTTCAGCACCGAAATCGACGCTCCCTGCATCTCCAGCGCCGTGATGTAGTTGCCAACCAGGGAGCGCTCAACCGAGATGCCGCGCTCGGCAAGCACCTGACGCGCGCGCCGGTACACAATGTAAAGCTCACTGGCCGGCGTGCCGCCCATGCCGTTGACGAAGAGCAGCACGCGGTCACCGTCCGTCGCTTTGAGATCGGCGAGGAT
Organism: Arthrobacter vasquezii; assembly: GCF_029455255.1. Classification (NCBI taxonomy): domain Bacteria; kingdom Bacillati; phylum Actinomycetota; class Actinomycetes; order Micrococcales; family Micrococcaceae; genus Arthrobacter; species Arthrobacter vasquezii. The sequence continues at coordinate 2,202 of NZ_JAROKN010000072.1, forward strand.
CGGCTCCAGGAGGCGGTCGGTTATTCCGTCCGCATTTTCCATGGCGATCTTGTGCCGGCCAGGTTCACCGTGAATCCCGATGCCGATCTCGATTTCTTCCTCGGTCAGATCGAAGCTGGGCACGCCGGCGTGCGGCACCGTGCAGGCAGAGAGCGCAACGCCCATGGAACGCACGTTGTCATTGACGCGCTGGGCAATCCCGGTGACGCCGTCGAGGGAATCACCGCGCTCGGCTGCTGCTCCGGCGATTCGTTCCACGAGCACCGTCCCGCCGACGCCGCGGCGGCCTGCGGTGTACAGCGAATCTTCCACAGCGACGTCGTCATTGATCAGGACCGACCGGACCTCCACGCCCTCGGCCTGCGCCATTTCGGCTGCGGTCTCGAAGTTGAGGACGTCGCCGGTGTAGTTTTTGACGATGTGCAGCACTCCTGCGCCGCCGTTCACGGCAAGTGTGGCGGGAATGATCTGATCGGGAGTAGGCGAGGTAAACACCGCGCCAGGGACCGCAGCATCAAGCATCCCGCGGCCCACGAACCCTGCGTGCAAAGGTTCATGACCGCTTCCGCCGCCCGAAACCAACCCCACCTTGCCCTGGACCGGAGCGTCTCTGCGGGTGATGAACAAGGGGTCCGGATGCACCTCAACCAGATCAGCGTGGGCAGCCCCGAACCCCTCAACGGATTCAGTTACCACTGCCTGCGGGTCATTGATCAGCTTCTTCATGCGAGTCTCCTTGGACGGTGATCGACTGCTGCAAAACCGGTTCGCCCTTGAACAGTACTCTGCGGCAGGGACGGTTGCCCAGACCCTTCATGCTGAAGCACCCGGATATGACTGTGGGAAGGACCCGGACGGTCCTTCCCACAGCTGGCGGCCTGATGCCGCCTACGTTTTTACCGGCTATTTCTTGAACGCGTCCTTGATGTTCTCGCCGGCATTCTTGAGGTCGGCCTTGCTCTGGTCCTTCTGGCCCTCGGCTTCCATGTCCTTGTTGCCAGTGGCCTTGCCCAGGCCTTCCTGAACCTTGCCGCCCAATTTCTCGGCGTTGTTCTGTGTCTTGTCGTCTGCACCCATGGCGTTCCGCCTTTCGTCGACGTTCCGTCCCCCTGTCAGGAGACTCACCTGGCGTTCACATACCAAGCATCCTTAGCTTATCGGCGCAGAACGCCGCTGGCTAGCTCACCGTCAGAGCGTACGGATCATCCTGGTATTGCCGAGGGTATTGGGCTTCACGCGTGCCAGGTCCAGAAATTCCGCTACGCCTTCGTCATGCGAACGCAGGAGTTCCGAATACACAACGGGATCCACTGCCGACTGGTCCGCCATCACACGGAACCCGTGGCGGCGGAAGAAGGCCTCTTCGAAGGTGAGGCAGAAAACCCGCTGCACACCGATAGCGCGCGCTTCCTCAAGCAGCGCATTGACGACGGCGGTGCCCACGCCCCTGCCCCGCGCCGCTGCGGCGGTGGCTAGCGTACGGATCTCCGCGAGATCCTCCCACATGACGTGGAGGGCTCCGCACCCCAGCACACCGCCGTCGTCATCTTCGGCGATTTTGAACTCCTGAAGGCCCTCATAGTAGGCGACCGTTTCCTTGGCAATCAGGATGCGCTCTTCCGCGAGCGGGGCCACCAGCTGCTTGATGATGGGCACGTCGGCGGTGGTTGCCCGGCGAATATGAAAGGACTGGCTCATTCAACCCAGTGTAGGGACCCGGACGTACCTCAGATTCCCAACTCCGGGGGAAGGTCCACCTTCTCGCCCAGCAGGTGACGGGCCAGGAAGTGCTCGACGACGGAGTACCAGATCTTCGCGTGCTGCGGCTTGAGGATCCAGTGGTTCTCATCCGGGAAGTACAGGAAGCGGTGCTCAGTCTCCCCGTCCGGCCCGGCAGGCAGCTGGGACTTGGACAGGAGCTCGTACCAGAGCCGCAAACCTTCGCCGATCGGGACGCGGTAATCCTTGTCACCGTGGATCACCAGCATCGGCGTGCTGATCTTCCCGACATGCGTGTGCGGGGAGTTCTCGAGCGCCATCTCGGCCGTCATCTCCTTCTCCCAGTAGAAAGAGGCATCGGTGGTGGGCCCGAATTGGTCCAGGGCCCACAGGCTGGCGTGCGTGACGATCGCATTGAACCGGTCCGTATGCCCGGCCACCCAGTTGGCCATGTACCCGCCGAACGAACCGCCCATCGCCGCCGTGCGGCTCTCATCGATGTCCGCACGCGCCACCACGGCATCCGTTGCGGCCATGAGGTCCGTGTAGGGCGCGTCTCCCCATGCGCCCCAGCCGCGTTCGATCATCTTCTGTCCGTAACCCGTGGAGAGGGCGGGGTCCGGCAGGAGGACGGCGTATCCCTGGGCGGCCAGCAGCCACGGCGACCAGCGCCAGGTCCACGCGTTCCAGGATCCGAGCGGGCCGCCGTGGATCCAGAGCAGCAACGGCGCGGGCGCAGATGCGCCGGCTCCTTCCGGCAGGACCAGATAGGACTTCACGGCGTGCCCGTCCGCGCCGACAGCCTCCACCCGCTCCAGCGTTCCCGGCAGCGGAGGGCGCTCACTCGGCGCCGGCAGCGGCGCAACAGTGCCCGTGGCAAGCTCAATGCGCACAGCCTCCGGCGGGAACTCGTAGGAACTGCGCAGCGCGTAGGCGGCCAAACCGTCAGGCGAAATAACGACGTCGGTGTAGGCAGCAGCATCCATCGTCACCTGCCGCACCTCGCCGCTGGCGACGTCAATAACGAAAACCGGCGCCGCGCCGTCGTCGTCCGCTGTGACCACCAGTGCGCTTCCATCCGGAAGCCAGGCGGCAGGAGCAGGCCAACGGTCCCATCCGGAGGCAAGGGGCGTCAGGGAACCTCCAGCGGCAGGAAGCAGCCCGAGCTCCACGTTCGGCGGTGTATCGGGGCCGGTGCGGTGCCGGACTACCACGACGGCGGTTGAGCTGTCCGGGCTGATAGGGCCTGCGTCGTAGTCATAATCGGGGTGTTCGAGGAGAACGGAGCGCTCCCCTGTGGCAGTGTCGACGCGCACCAGCACCGACCGCTGGTCCCCGCCTCCCACGGGTACGGTCTGCCCTGTGAGCAGGAACGTACCGTCCGGACTGAGGCGCGGGCTCGCGTTCCGGAGTGCGGAGCCAATTCCGCCGGTCACATTGCGGAGCGTGACGGAGGGCTCGTCGTCGAGCGTGATCTTGCCGGCTTCACCGGGCTTACCGGGCTCACCGGGCTCAATCAGGAAGTAGCGTGGCTCGGAGGGGCCAAGATCGGCATCCCAGTGACGAACCGGGTAGCCCGTGTGCAGAATTGCGGCAACACCGGCGTCCTTGCGGGCCTTGCGGCGTTCTCCGTCGTCCGATTCATCAGTTGATCCGGCCAGCACCTCAGCAACGACGACGGCGGCGTCTGCCTCCGCTGCAGCGAGGACCGATTGCACTCCTCCCGGGCGGGTGTGCACTACCCGGGCTTCGCCGCCGGCGGCCGGAAGCTTCCAGAGCGCTGGAATCGGTTCCTCCTCCGCGTTGTCCGGGTCCGGGCGGGCGGACGTGAAAAGGAGGTCGCCGCTCCTAAGGAAGGCGGCGCCCGATTCTCCCTTCGCGCTGCGGGTGATGCGCCGGGCCGGTTGGCGGCCGGATGGGTCCAGCTCCCACAGGGCGGAGGTGTAGGCAGTGCCCTTGGAGTTGAGGGTGGCCACGGAGGTAACCAGCCGGGTGCCGTCGGCGCTTAACGAAAGCCCACTCAAACGCGGTAGGGCGACGAAACGATCCAGGTCATGGAAGGCAGTGGTGTTCGCTGGGGTGGGCGAATCTGGTACGAGTGTCATGGAACATCTTTATCATCCGATGTGCTCCAGCTCACAACCCAGGGTAGTTCCGAATGCGCTTAAAAGAACCTGCCCGTATCGGCGGACCGATACGGGCAGGTGTGCTTGAGAGTCCCCGGTTTACTCGGGAACGACCGCCTCGATTGCCGCCGGCGAATCCTCGATCTCCTTGGGAGCACCATGCCCGACGAAGGTGAATTTTGCTTCGTCACCCTCGCCCTCGACGTCCACCGAGACGAGCTCTCCGGACTTGATCTCTCCGAAGAGAATCTTTTCGGAAAGCTGGTCTTCGATCTCGCGCTGCATGGTCCTGCGCAGCGGGCGTGCACCCATTGCCGGATCATAACCGCGGGTCGCGAGCAGCACCTTGGCCGCAGGTGTGAGTTCGATGCTCATACCCTTATCTGCCATCCGCTTGCTCAGGCGGTCGAGGAACAGATCCACGATCTGGACAATCTCGTCCTGGGTCAGCTGCGGGAACACCACGGTGTCATCCACACGGTTGAGGAACTCGGGGCGGAAGTGCTGCTTCAGCTCCTCCGTTACCTTCGCCTTGATGCGGGTGTAACCCGTGTTGGTGTCAGTGCCGGACTGGAAGCCCGTCATGACGCCCTTGGAGATGTCCCGGGTGCCGAGGTTGGTGGTCATGATGATGACGGTGTTCTTGAAGTCCACCACACGGCCCTGGCTGTCAGTCAGGCGGCCATCCTCGAGGATCTGCAGCAGCGAGTTGAAGAGATCGGCGTGAGCCTTCTCCACCTCGTCGAACAGGACAACGGAGAACGGACGGCGACGGACCTTTTCGGTAAGTTGACCGCCCTCTTCATAGCCCACGTATCCGGGGGGCGCACCGAAGAGCCGGGAGACGGTGTGCTTCTCCGAGTACTCCGACATGTCCAGTGTGATCAGCGCATCTTCATCTCCGAAGAGGAACTCAGCAAGCGCCTTGGCGAGCTCGGTCTTTCCAACGCCGGTGGGACCGGCGAAGATGAACGAACCGCCCGGACGCTTCGGATCCTTCAGGCCTGCACGGGTCCGGCGGATGGCCTGGGAGATTGCCTTGATGGCGTCATCCTGGCCGATGACCCGCTTGTGCAGTTCATCTTCCATCTTGAGCAGCCGCGAGGACTCTTCTTCGGTGAGCTTGAAGACGGGGATGCCGGTGGAGTTCGCGAGAACCTCGGCGATCAGTTCCTCGTCAACCTCGGCGATGTCATCGAGACCGCCTGACTTCCAGCGGCGCTCCTTGTCCATGCGCTCGTCATGAAGCTTCTGCTCACGATCTCGCAGGCGGGCTGCACCCTCGAAGTCCTGGGCGTCGATAGCGGATTCCTTCTCCCGCTTCACGGACGCGATGCGCTCATCGATTTCCTTGAGCTCCGGCGGAGCGGTCATGCGGCGGATTCGCAGCCGCGCTCCGGCTTCATCGATGAGGTCAATGGCCTTGTCCGGCAGGAACCGATCGGAGATGTACCGCTCGGCAAGGTTGGCAGCCGATGCCAGCGCGGCATCAGTGATGGAGACACGGTGGTGTGCCTCATAGCGGTCCCGGAGCCCCTTCAGGATTTCAATGGCATGTGCCACCGAAGGCTCCTGAACCTGGATTGGCTGGAAGCGGCGCTCAAGGGCCGCGTCCTTTTCGATGTGCTTGCGATATTCATCCAGCGTGGTGGCGCCGATGGTCTGAAGCTCTCCACGCGCCAGCATGGGCTTCAGGATGGACGCGGCGTCGATAGCGCCCTCTGCCGCGCCGGCACCAACGAGCGTGTGGATCTCATCGATGAACAGGATGATGTCGCCGCGTGTGCGGATCTCCTTCAGGACCTTCTTGAGGCGTTCCTCGAAGTCACCGCGGTAGCGGGATCCGGCAACCAGTGAGCCGAGGTCCAGAGTGTACAACTGCTTGTCCCGGATGGTCTCGGGTACATCTCCGCGGACAATCGCCTGAGCGAGGCCCTCGACGACGGCCGTCTTGCCGACGCCGGGCTCGCCGATGAGCACGGGGTTGTTCTTGGTGCGGCGGGAGAGGACCTGCATGACGCGTTCCATCTCGAGCTCGCGGCCGATGACCGGATCGAGCTTGCCCTCCCGGGCCGCCTGGGTGAGATTGCGTCCGAACTGGTCCAGTACGACGGACCCGGCAGGGGTGCCCTCCTGCTGCTGGCCACCTGATGCCACAGGTTCTTTGCCCTGGTACCCGGAAAGCAGTTGAATGACCTGCTGACGGACGCGGTTGAGGTCAGCGCCGAGCTTGACCAGAACCTGCGCGGCAACGCCCTCACCCTCACGAATGAGACCGAGCAGAATGTGCTCAGTGCCGATGTAGTTGTGGCCGAGCTGCAGTGCCTCGCGCAGAGACAGCTCCAGCACCTTCTTGGCACGCGGCGTGAAGGGGATGTGACCGGAAGGAGCCTGCTGGCCCTGCCCGATGATCTCCTGCACCTGCTCGCGCACAGCGCCGAGGGAAATGCTGAGCGACTCAAGCGCCTTTGCGGCGACACCCTCACCCTCATGAATTAGCCCAAGCAGAATGTGCTCGGTGCCGATGTAATTGTGGTTGAGCATGCGGGCCTCTTCCTGGGCCAGCACTACAACTCGACGGGCACGATCCGTAAATCTCTCAAACATGAGACACACTCCTAGCTAACGCGTAATTCGATGCTACGTGCCCACGGATGGCTTGTGGAGCGTGTTCGCCACAGGCGAGATAGGCCGGCGGGCCCCGCTCGGAGGTGCGCTAGCGCTGCGCAGCCCGGTATGCCTCGATGATCTCGGAATTGACGCGCCCCCGCGAAGAGACGTTGTAACCGTTTGCCTTTGCCCATTCGCGGATCTGCGCGGCTTCCTGATTGCGGGCGGCGGGTGCGCCCTGCCGCTGTTTACCCTGGCTCTCGCGCCTGGCGGAGGAGACATAGGTGGACAGCGCACTGCGCAGTTCCTCCGCGTGCACTGAGGAAAGATCAATTTCATACTGCGATCCGTCGAGGCCGAACCTTACGGTTTCATCTGCCTCACCGCCGTCGAGGTCGTCAATCAGAATAATTTTGACTTTCTGCGCCATAACAATCTCCTCAATCGGCCTATCGAGTATTCAAGAGACATTATCGTCCGCATTAAACCCAGACGTCAAAAGGGAGAAAATGATGATCAGGCTTTTTACTGCTTCCCGGGCGGCGCATCATCCGGCGACGGTGTCGGTTTTACTATTTCATTCTCCCTGTTGCGGCGTTCTGCGGATTCGGCCTCACGCTCGGCCCGGTCCGCGTTGAAGATCGACTTCATGACGAAGTAGAAGATGAGCCCAACGGCAAGGGAAGGCAGGAGAACAGCCAAATACTCCATGAATTAACCCAACTCCGGCTTCAACAGCGGGAATAGGATGGTTTCCCTTATTCCGGTGGAAGTGAAAAGCATGACGAGCCGGTCAATGCCCAGGCCGATCCCGCCCATCGGCGGTGCGCCGTATTCAAGGGCACGAAGGAAGTCTTCGTCCAATTGCATGGCTTCCTCGTCACCGGCAGCTGCCCGCCGTGACTGTTCGGTGAGGCGCTCCCTCTGGATGACGGGATCAATCAGTTCGGAAAACGCGGTTCCACGCTCCATGCCGCCGATGATGAGGTCCCATGCCTCAATCAGCTGCGGCTGGTCGCGGTGGGGACGGGCCAGGGGCTGCGCTGACGGCGGATAGTCATAAACGAACGTCGGCTGCACCAATGTCGGTTCGACAATCTCGCTGAAGAGTTCCAGGACAAGCTTTTCCGCGTCCCAGTCCAGGTCCACGGAAACCTCCTGTTCTTCAGCTACCGTCAACAACGTTTCCCTGTCAGTGTCCGGAGTGATAACACGTCCAACTGCCTCGGAGAGCCCCGGATAGACCCCGAGCCAGCGCCATTCGCCGTCCAGGTCAATGGTCCCGGCTCCGGATTCAATCTGGCGCGATCCAAGAAGGTCAGCACAATTCAGGATGATCTCCTTCATGCGGTCAGCCATCACGAACTGGTCAGCATAAGCCTCGTAGCACTCGAGCATCGTGAATTCGGGACTGTGCGTAGAGTCGACTCCCTCATTGCGGAAAATACGACCAATTTCATAAACGCGGTCGATTCCACCGACAACTGCCCGCTTCAGATAAAGCTCCAGCGCGATGCGAAGGGTCATCTTCTGATCAAAGGCATTCACGTGGGTCTCGAACGGCCGCGCGGTGGCGCCGCCATGGACCAGTTGGAGGATCGGCGTTTCCACCTCGATGTATTCATGCGAGTGAAGCGTCTCACGGATACTGCGGGTAATCATTGCCCGCGTCCGGACCATCTGGCGCGCTTCCTCGCGCACCAGCAGATCCACATAGCGCTGGCGGACTCGTGTCTCCTCGTTGACCCCGGCGTGCAGGGTGGGCAACGGGCGCAGCGCCTTCGACGCCATAGCCCAGCCCGTAGCCATCACCGACAGTTCGCCGCGGCGTGAACTGATGACTTCCCCCGAAACCTGCACGTGATCGCCCAGATCCACCGTTGACTTCCACTCCGCCAGGGGCTCCTCGCCGACGGCGGCGAGGCTCAGCATCGCCTGGAGACGGGTTCCGTCGCCCTCCTGGAGCGTCGCGAAGCACAATTTCCCGGTATTCCGGAGGAAGACTATCCGGCCAACCACGCTGACGTTCTCACCGGTTGAGTCACCGGCCTCGAGACCGGAGAAGCGGTCCCGGATCTCGCCCAGAGAAGACGTCCGCTCCGGCTTGACCGGATACGGCTCCTCACCGCGCTCCAGCAGGCGAGCGCGCTTTTCCATGCGGATGCGCATCTGCTCGTTGAATTCTTCGGTGGAGAGGGCTGGCTCAGTGGTCACGGTATCTAAGGTTACCGGTTCAGCCTTACGTGCCCGCCGGGTCCGCAAGCAGCGGTTGATTGTCAATGAGCCTGACGCTGCCCACCCTTGCGGCAATCAGCGCGAGCGCCTCCCCCGAGAAGGGAGTCTCGCGGCAGTTGAAGGCGAGCGGTTCCAAAGTATCCGGGTCCACCACCTCGAAATACTCCAGTTGCACGAGCGGCTGGCTTTCCACCAGTGCGACGGCGGATTCCAGGTCCAGCGGTTCGCAGCGGACAGCGCGCTCCGTCAGCAGGCGCAATGCGCGGGACAGGACAAGGGCGGCATCCGCCTCCTGTGCCGTCAGGAACCGGTTCCGGCTCGAGAGCGCCAGCCCTTCGGCAGACCGCACCGTGGGTACCGCACGGATGTCCGCCGTGAAGCTGAGGTCGCGCACCATCCGGCGGATCAGTGCCAGCTGCTGCGCGTCCTTCTGCCCGAAGTAGGCCCGATACGCGGCGTCGGCGGCGGGCCAGGCCAGATGCAGCAACTTGGCGACGACGGTGAGCATCCCGTCGAAGTGTCCCGGCCGGAATTCGCCCTCAAACCTTGCGCCGAGGCGTCCGGCGGAGAGCCGGACCAGCGGTTCGCCGCCCGGATACATTTCTTCCCGGGACGGCACGAAGACCAGGTCGACACCGTAGCCCCCAAGGATTTCCAGGTCCGCCTCCAGCGTTCGGGGGTACCGGTCAAGGTCTAGCGGGTCCCCGAACTGAAGAGGATTGACGAAGATGGTGGCAACAACGACGTCGTTCTCTGTCCGTGCAGCGCGGGCCAGCGCAGCGTGGCCCTCATGGAGGGCGCCCATAGTGGGGACGAGCCCCAGGCTGACGGGGCCGGGACCTGCCGCAGCCAGCTGTTCGGCGAGCGCAGCACGCAGCTCCGCCGCAGTAGTGAGAACCCGTGGCCTCATTCGCTTTCTTCCTTTTCGGGCCATGCCAGCGCCTCAGTGATTGCGCGTTCCTGCTCCGGGGACAGGAGCCCGCGTTCCAGTGCGCGGGAGGCAGTCACCGCGGCTAATCGCGTATAGGCACGGGAAATGTCTTCGGGCGCTTCGGCGAGGGCAGCGGCGTGCGCCGCGACCGTACCGGTGTCACCGCGTGCAACCGGCCCAGTGAGTGCCCCCTCGCCCGCGGCGAGCGCGTTCTCAAGGGAGGCACGCATCAGCGGCCCGAGCATTCGGTCCGGCCGCTCCACACCAATGCTGCCGAGCAACTGTGTTGACTGCGCAGCGAGGGTGACCAGGTGATTCGACGCGTGCGCAAGCGCCGCGTGGTACAGGACGCGGTCCTCTTCCTCGATGACCACCGGCTCAGCGCCCATCTCGACCACGAGTGCCTGCGCCACCGGGAGGACGGCGGTGGGCGCTGTGACACCGAACGTGCAGTCGGGCAGGCGCGTGAGGTCCAGGCTCATGCCGGTGAACGTCATCGCAGGGTGCAGCGCTAGCGGGATGGCGCCAAGCCTCCGCGCCGGGTCCAGAACGGCCGTTCCGTAGCGGCCCGACGTGTGCGCGACGAGCTGGCCGGGCTGCCAGGCACCTACGGCGGCCAGGCCGGAGACGAGATCCGGGAGGGCGTCGTCGGGCACTGCCAGCAGGACAAGCTCCGCCCGTTCCACGATCTGCTCGATCCCAAGCAGCGGGACCCCGGGCAGGAGGTTCTCGGCCCGTTCCCTGCTTGCTTCGGAGACAGCGGAAACTCCGACGACGGCGTGTTCGGCTGCACGCAGGGCAGCACCCAGAACGGCACCAACCCTGCCTGCGCCGATCACTCCGACGCCGAGCCGCCCGGGTTTCCGGCGGGGGCCTCCAGCGCCGGGACGGACCGGACGCTCAGGAACGTTCATGATGTGGACCTTCCAGGTATGAGGGCGGTGCCGGCATGACGGGTGCGTCGGCAGCCGCATCCGTCTCTTCCATCTGCTCCTGCACCGGGACGGGCCGCATCCACTGTTCGGGACCGCTGCGGCGTCGGGCATCGGCCGCCCGCCCGGCCTCTTCGGAGAACAGCCGCCAGGCGTCCACTTCAGGGATCTGCCGGACGCGGGGAGAGACCGGCCCGGGAGTGGTGTGCAGGATGAGGTCAGCCACCCCGAACCTGCGCGCCAGCGGGCCCTGGTGAAGGGCCAGGGACTGCGTGCGTTCATGCGGTACGACGGCGACCTGCCGCCACCACGCACCTGACCGGGCCAATA
>NZ_JAROKN010000073.1:0-12503 GCF_029455255.1 Arthrobacter vasquezii
TTCCGTGTGCTGAAGAGCCACCGACTCATATTCCTCAACCCGATCGACCCCATACGAACCGGCACCCATGCGACCCGCATCCCGCTGCCTCTGGCCTCCGCCCCGCTGCGCGACGCAATCAACTCCGTAGACCCGGCACGGGCAGCCCTCACAGCGATAGTCGCTTTTCACGGTCTTAGATCCGGTCAACTGCGCACGCTGCAGTTGACCGATATCCATGATGGGCGCCTCCATTTAGGCAAGCGCACCATTCCGCTGGCACAGCCTGTCCAGGACCGACTTTTCCTCTGGCTGGCCTACCGCGAACAGCGGTGGCCCTCAACGAGAAATCCACACATCTTCATCAGCAGGCGCACCGCCCTCGACAGCGCTCCAGTCGGCGTCCAATGGATTACCACCTCGATGGGGATGACCGCTCAACGAGCCCGCGAAGACCGAATCCTAAATGAGCTACATGCCAGCGGCGGCGACCTCCGCCGTATCTGCGACATGTTCGGTCTAAGTATCGCCGGAGCGAGCCGCTATTCGACCGTCCTCCCCCACTCCGGTCTCCAAAGAGGTTAGATCGCGTCCGTTCATCACCCAGCGGGGCCTTGCGTGAGTCTGTCCGGAGTCCCTAGTTGGCGGACGCCCACCGAATCGCCAGAACCGAGAATGGGAAGCTCGTGGGCAGTCCCCGCCGACCGGGAAGTCGGTCCCACATAGCTACTACGTAGCGTTACAGGTTTCGCCAGTCTCCTGTGATGAATTCGCCGATGACAGTCTTACCGTCGTTCTGATAGACGGTGGCGACTTCGACGGTTCCAGCGACGGACTCCTTCCAGGCAGCAACGTCCTCAGGAGAGGAAAGTTCGACGGGCTGAAGCTCCTCCGCATATATGTAGCCCATCTTGCCGTTCGTAGCGATGACCCTGACTAAGTCGGGATACTCCTCGCCCACTTGCATCCCATACGTTTGACCGAATTCATTCTCGGGCCAGTCGGGTGTTTGAGGGAGAACTGGATAACACTGCCCGTCAACGGCTTCTTCGCAAGGGATGTCGAACCAGCCAGTGCCGGAGATGGCCAGAGCCCCGCCTCCTACGGCGAGGGATCCAGTCATGATTGTGCCGGCAAGCAACACCTTGCCGCGGGTTGAAATGGATTTAAGCTCTGAGTTGGCAGCGCCTGCGTCGCTTCCGCCCGCATGTTCGACGAGCATGTGGCGCATTGCCTGGAGCCTGGCCGGGTCAAAGTCAGTCCGCGTGTTCATTGTGCCTCCTCGATCAAAGCTATATGCATGCGAAGATGGGGAACTAGGTCAGCCAGTTTTCTCTTCGCCCGGGACAGCCGCGACTTCACGGTGCCTATCGGAACTCGTAGGACCTGCGCGGCTTGGTTGGTGGTCAGTTGCTCGAGCACGCACAGGGTGAGAACGTCCTGATCCTTGCGATCCAGCAGTGCAAACGCCGCGCGAAGCTCTTCCCTGTCCTGTCGAAGCTGAACCTCCCCCAAAGTAGGGTCAACCAGCTCTCCAGTAAACGCATCGGGTAGCTTGGCGAGAAATGCTCCGTACCGCCGGTTCGCCCGGGAGGCGTTTCGCGCGATGTTGTTGGTGGTCACCAATAACCACGCGACAACGGAATTATTGACGATCCGTATTCGGGACTTCAGGCGCCAGGCCTCAAGGAACACCATCGCAGTGATGTCTTCCGCCTCGACTGCTGATCCAACATGGCGTCTGGCTTGCATTAAGACGCGTCGGTGATGTCTGTCGAAGATCAAACCGAATGACTCGCTGTTGCCCGCAATGGCGCTTTCCAGAAGCTCGGCATCACTGAGCTGGTGCTGTTCTGGTTCCATACCTAACAGTGTCCGCTTACCCACACTTGGTTCCACAACAGCAACAACAATTTTCCTTGCAGAACTGACGGGGCGTTGAGAACCCTTGACAGGAGACACCAATTTACTTGGTGCATCGTTTACTACATATGGGGGACAAATTGCAAATCACCGTACGTCGTCGTGCCTCAGCCGCGGCCCTTCTCGCCTTCCTAGTAAGCCTGGTACTACTAGTGCCGGTAGGTGCGGCGCAAGCAGCGCCACAGTACTCACTCTGGTACCTCTACAACGCAGGGAGCGTCCAATACGCTCACCGCTCCGGCATTTCTGTCGATTCTGGTGCCCACACGGCGTATGCGGAAGTAAGACGGTCGAATTTCTCTACCTCGCCGATCAACTGGCTTGGCGCAAATGCTCGTTTGTACTACGGCACGGCAATGTGCAAACAATCCGGCATCATCTATAACGGTTTCGCAAGAGTCACTCAAGTTGCTACTACCTCCTACGGAGGCTGCGCGACGGGAAACGCATACGGATGGGCTAGTTTCCGCGTCTACAACGGTGGCGGCTATAACAGCTTCACGGGAGTGCAGAGCCCACTCCTGGATGATCCCTCCTTCGCCGCTTTGAAAACCTCAGGAGCACCAGACCAATTTGAAACCAATGAACGCGGTCTCACTTATGGATCCGCTGTAGGCGCTGCCTCACCCGCAGCGGAACCGCAACTGATCGAAGTCATTGCCAACAACGGCAAAGTCGGATACGCCTACAAGTCCGCGCTGGACGAAGGAATGGATTTGAAAACGCCAGAGGAAGTAGGTGCATGGCAAGCTTCCAAGCGTGGCAAACCGACCGTCATCCCGGTCTATCTGAGCGACGGTTCAACCAAGATCGGGACCTTCACTCACCATCCCGGAGTATCGACCAAGTAGCTCAACCCGGTTCTCGGACAGCACTCCGATGCTCGCGAGGAGGACTCACCGGTAACGGTGAGTCCTCCTCTCTTCACCCTTACCTGAGTGTGTCAAGTAAAACTGGCCCCGGTAGGACGGTTATTTCTGGCCCCACCTTGGTCTACTGTTTCGCGGACGGCAGCGACCACTGTGAAGCGGCCGAACTCTGTCGATGCAGCGGGCTGGGATGCATACCGAGGGTTTCAGCGTGTCACGTGTAACGATTTGGCCATCGCGACTGCCGCACCCTTGCGGTTGTAGCCGGAGAACCTTACGTTCAACTCACTTACTACTTTTGTGAATAAGGGGGATCTGTGTTAAAAGCTCAAAAGTCTCTTAAAGCTACGGTGATCACGATGATTGCCACGCTCATGATTCTGTTCTCCGCGTCTGGTGCTAATGCGTACGTTTACAACGGAGGAAAATGGGGGTCTGCAAACATCACTGTCTACATGTACCCCATGTCGTCGAAAAGCGCGTCAGCGTGGACCGCTGCTCGAGATAACTGGTCCCAAGCGACCGATGTAAACCTGTATGCGGGTTCCCCAGGAAGCAACATCACCTTGAATGAAACCTACAATGCCAACGTCACCTGGGACGGCATCGCTTACACATCCAGGTCCGGCGGCGTCTTCCTATCACCAGCTAATGCATACCTGAACACCAGGTACACGAATGGGTACACGAACATCAAGACCCGGGGAGTCGCCGCACACGAGATCGGCCACACCATCGGGCTGGCTGATGTGAACTACCAGACGCTTATGGCCGGAAATACGCCACTCCGTGGAGGGATCTACTACCCCACCAACGACGAGATCACCGGAATTAACAGGCTCTACTGAGGGGGATAAGGACGATGAACAAGACAAAAATAGGTGGCATACTGCTGGTCGCAGGATTGATGCTGACAGGGTGTGGCACCGGACAGAGTAGCGAAGCGAACAAGGTAATGAGCCTTACCCCAAGCTACGCAGAACTGTTCACGACTGTTCCTGGTCTGACTAAGGCCGCCGATGCAGTGGTCGTGGGAACGGTGACCGCATCCGTCGATGCTCCACCTGTGGACGGACTTCCATTTACCAATGCTCTGGTGGAGGTTGAGGAATGGGTGAAGGGCGGCGCGGAAGATAACCAAGTCACCATCCACCAAACTGGGGGCACCCTCGACGGCGTAGCCTTCCTGGATGAGGACAACCCGCTATTAGAGGTAGGAGAGCGCGGTATCTTCTATCTCCAGAAAGTTCCGGCCGGCTATGTAACCCTGAGCGGCCCAACTGGACGAATGACCATTGCCGAAGGCAAAGCACTACCTCTGCCAGCATCCACACTGACCGACATCGGTACATTCAAGGATGTCTCTGCGGTTATCGCCGAAACCGAAAGACTCAGCACCGAATAAGGCCGACGCGCAATAGAGGGGGACGTTATCACCGTGTAGAGGTAACGTCCCCCTTTTGCTGCTTTTTCCAATCTGCCCCATAAAGTCACTACTCCTTGACTGCGTCCAACGGTGGCGCTGGGGCCACGCATAACCGTCACAACAACCCGGCGAGTCATGAAGTGGGGCCAGAAATAGCCGTCCTACCGGGGCCAACTAAACCTGTCACAGCCACCTGACCTCCCGACAACCAAACCGAAGGCCAACTCACGGGTACTCGACCAGCACCTCAGACCCCCTAACTTGAGTTCCCACCTATCGAGGCTTCAGTTTTCTCGAACCCACGGGGGACGGAGGCGTAGCGGAGGGATGGACCGATTTCGTCGACGTCGAGTTCGGTGACGGTGCGCTTTTCGCCTTCCTTGGTGTCGTAGGAACGGGACTTCAGCCGGCCCTGGGCGATGACGCGGGTTCCCTTGGTGAGGGTTTCGGCGACGTTCTCAGCGGATTCCCGCCACAGCGAGCAGCGCAGGAAGAGGGTTTCGCCGTCTTTCCATTCGTTGGATTGCCGGTCGAAGGTACGTGGTGTGGATGCGATGGTGAAGTTCGCTACCGCCGAACCCGACGGTGTGAAGCGCAGCTCCGGGTCTGCGGTGAGGTTCCCTACAACGGTGATGGTGGTTTCGCCTGCCATGATGATCAACTTCCCTCTCGTGCTGGTTGTGGTGTTGTCGATGAATAACTGAGTGCGGGGCTTGGGTTAGGCGGCTTTGCGTGCTGCCTGGATGAGTTTGTCCATGCGGTGCCCTGACCAGTGGTCTTCATCGTCTGCGTCATTGACGACGACGGGTGCCTGGGAGTAGCCGAGTCCGCCGTCTGCCGGGTCGCTGGTGATGTACTCGAACGCTGTGGGGACTTTGGTGATGTCGACCTCGCGGAAACCCACGCCTTTTCGTTCGAAGTAGCCTTTGGTCTCAACGCAGAGGGGGCAGTTTGGCTTGGTGTACACGGTGTAGGTAGCCATTGTCAGTCCTTGGTTTCGTATCGGTTTTAGTAAGAGTCAACTGCTGTACTGCTAGCTCAATTCTAACGTTTTTCATCTGAATAAATAGGTGTTCTTGCTTGAATTGTAGGGGTTTAGTAGTTAACTCTGTACTGATGCAACAACACGGATCTACAGAAACACAGAACACGGAAAAACAGATCTGTCGCCTGCTCTTGCTCCCTGGTTTTGGTGGTTGTCTTCTTGTCCCTTCCCGACGCTTCTATATCTGTCAAGCGGCTGGAATCGGGTGCTGGCGTGGACCAGTGGAGAGGCGGCTTTGGTGACCAGCCAGCTTCTCCTCCTCCGTTGTTTTGGCTGCTGGTGGAGCTTGCGGAGCTGTGGCCGACGGAGGCATGTCTACCCGCAGGGCAAGGGGCGGGAAATTCCCGGAGAGAATCAGCAACGTAGGAGCGCCGCAGGGACATTTTCTGCACCGCAGACCCTGTCGAAGGAGGGGCTAGACCGGTCGGAGCGGACACGTACAATCCGTCAGCACAGCAGCAAAAACAGAGAAAGGGTTTTACAGCCCGAGCGAAGCGAAGCCCGTGCAGGATGCCCAGACGCTTGCTGATGGCGTGTTCTAGTTCCTGGTCAGCTCACGGCGACCTGCTACTGGTCAGCAAACAACTTTCTGATGGCACTCACCAGTCTAGCTATTACTATCAGTATTGATACTGATACCATTTGATTATGGTTACTTCTGCTGCTCTTCTGCATCCGGTTCGACTCCGGGTGGTACAGGCGCTTCTGACGGGTGACGGGTTGACGACCCAACAGCTTCACGAGCGGTTGTCGGATGTCCCGATCGCTACCCTGTATCGGCATGTGGGGCATTTGGTCACGCACGGGTTGATTGAAGTCAGTGATGAGCAGCCGGTTCGTGGGGTGACCGAGAAGACTTACCGGGTCGTTGAAGGACTGGCCAACCCCTCGGCGGAGGAGTTGCGGGCGTTGTCACCGGAGGAACTTGTCACGACCTTCACGATGTTCACCTCCGGGATGACCCGAGACTTCAGTGCCTATGTGGATCAGGGCGAGCTTGATCTTGTCGAGGACCGGGTGAGTTTCGCACAGGCCGATTTCTGGGCGACGACGGCCGAGGTCGACGCTTTCTTCGACATTGTCATGGTGGCGTTACGCGAGCTGATGACTCACGAGCAGGGCCAGGGCCGCACACGGCGCGTCCTGACAACGGTGTTGATTCCTCGACCGGAAAACGCGGTGCCCAGTGACAACGCCTGATCGCAGGTCGGCGGAAATCGTCGCTGAAGCTAAGGACCTGGTGGTCGGGTATGACCGGGCAGTGGTGGGTCCGATCAACGTACGCCTGGGTCCGGGAATCACTGCGCTGCTCGGGCGGAACGGGGCGGGTAAGACCACGCTGATGCGGACACTGTGCGGGGTGATCCCTGCCGTGTCGGGGCGGTGCTCTGTGTTCGGCAGGGATGTCAGCGATGGAGCGGCAGTCCGCTCCCAGGTCGGTTACCTCGGTCATGAGCTTGCGCTGGCCAGTGCACTTACGGTGAAGCAGAACCTGGCCTTCTGGCGTGAGGTATGGGAGAGCATCCCTCAGGCCACCTTGATCGATCACGACGATCTCATCGGAAGATTCGATCTCACTGCGTTGCTCGGTCAACGGGTCAGGTCGCTGAGCCGCGGTCAACGTCAACGCGTCGAGATGGCGCGCCTGGCCATGACCGACCCCGACTTCGTCGTCCTTGATGAACCGTTAACCGGGTTGGACCCGGTGTACGCGGCGCAAACACGAGAACTCCTGCGCGAGTGGGGTGAGACGCGGACGGTCCTGTATTCCACCCACAGTGTCCCTGAAGCACTGGAACTCGCCGACAGGTTCCTACTGGTGCAAGGCACAGACCTCATCGACCTCAGCCATGACGATAGCGAAGTCACCGAGCAGATCATCCTCAACCACCTGGAACCAGCCGCATGAATGCCACCCTCACACCGGCCGGCCGCCGGGTACGGGCCTTCGCCAAACGAGCATGGATACAGCAGGGAACCATGGCCCTGTGGCTTTCCGTCCTCATCGGTGCCGGCTACGGCCTCCTCGTCCTCCTGGCACCAGGTGGCACGGAAACGATGCCCGAGATGAGCGCGATCATAGGCTCCCAAACCACTGATCTCGCCGCGGTACTGGGTTCCGACGGCAAGGCGCATCTGATGAGCTCCTACATGCTCGTCATGGCTCCCGCTCTGCTCGGCGCTTTAGTCGGTATTGTCGCCACGCTCACCCTGCCCGGTGTGGTCGCAGACGATGTGAGCGGCGGTGGCATAGAAGTACTCCTCGCCAGTCCCATCCCACGCAGGAACCTGTTCCAGGCCTACCTCGGCGCCGGACTGCTCCTCACGAGCGCCTCCTGGGCTGCAGCCACCCTGAGCTTCACAGCCGCGGTCACCCTCATCGCACTGCTCACCCAAACAGCAGTAACCATGACAATGCCGTATCTCATGGCCCTTATCGTCCTGCCGCTGTCCATGGGCATCTGGTCGGCAACCATCACCCTCTTCGGGGCACTCCTATACCCGCGTGCCCTCGAGTCCCGCGCAGGCATGAACGGCGGACCCATACGCCTGCTCGCCATCGCCCCCACGCTGTTCGCCGTCCCCTCAGTCGTATTCCTCGACCAATGGGTCCTCCCCGTACTCGGCGCCGCACTCCTTACAACACTCGCCGCAAGCATCCTCATCATCCACACCACCGCCCGCCGATTCCAGAGCACCCGCATCCTCGGCAACTAACTCAAAACCAAACTCATCCACAAACTCAGACTCGCTAACCACCATCGACTCATTCAAATCACATGGCATGAGCAGCAGAACACCCCTCACGCATACTCGATGATGCGACGGGTGTACCGAACGCAGCGTTTCCGACGCTGACCGGCTATACCGATAGGCATCCTCGCCGTGCACGCTAGAGCATCCCTCAGCGAACACTCTTCGCGTTTAGCTTCTGGGGTTCTTGTTGCGATGGAGCCGGACCGTGGCGATAGCCAGCAGGATTGCGCCAGTCGCACCAATACCGCCACCGAGAATGAGCAAAAGCCCAGGGAGGATAGGCACCGAATTCGGGTGAAGCATCCTTGAGTACAGCATCAAAGCGAACATAGCCGCCACAAGGGTCGCTCCAATAGCCATGATGATCATGCCGATCAGCCTTAAATCCTTCATTTCCCCCTTAATTTTCGGATCGTACCTTCCTTGCAGCGTTACCCGCTTCTTGAATCCCGCCCAAAGTCCTGGTCTGGCAGCTTTGCACTGACTTGGCCCCGATCAGTCACCTTGTATGGCTTGCCGTCTTTGTCATATGTGGTCCATTGCCCCACCGGCTCGCCGGCGTCGAAATATCCAGACCGTTTTACGGTGCCATCTATTCGGCACCACTCCCAGTAGCCGACCGGATTCCCATTCTCGATGCGTCCCTTCGACCACCGGGTAGTACCGTTCGCGTGGTACTTGACGGTGTAACCATCGATGACTTCAGACTTCTTCGCGTTTGCAGCCATCCGCCTACTCTATGCCCGGGAAATTTCACAAACGGGAACAGGCGTTCAGCGCCTGGTCTCGTACCTGGCCACGACCACATCATTGGGGAACGTCCGGATTTCTACCAGGCTTAGGTTCACCCAGTTGTCCAGGGCCGTGAAGAACGGCGTGCCGCCGCCCACCAACACGGGATGGGTGACGAGTACATACTCGTCGATTAGGCCTGCCCGCATGGCCGCCGATGCGAGGGTGGCGCCGCCGATGTCCATGCGGCCGCCGTCGTCGGCTTTGAGCCGGGTGATCTCGGCAACCGCGTCGTAGGTAACCAAGCGGGCGTTCCAGTCAACCGTGCTGATTGTCGAGGAGAACACCACTTTCGGCATCTCCCGCCAGCGGCCCGCGTACTCAATCTGCGCCGGTGTTGCGCCTGGCTGCTGGTCCGCCGTCGGCCAGTGTGAGCTCATCGTCTCCCACAGTTTGCGCCCGTACAGCGCCAAATCCGTCGACCCCACGCGGTCGGACCACCATTGGAACAGCTCGTCGCTCGAAACACCCCAGCCGAGCCCGTCACCCGGCGCAGCGATGTAGCCGTCCAGGCTCAGATTCATGGCGAAGGTCAGGTTGCGCATGGCATCGGTCTTCCCGGGACGGCATCCATCAGCGCGCCCTTTCTCGCACCAACTCTGCGATGAGGGCGGGCTTCTCGAGGCCGGGCAGGTGTGCCACCTCGGGTAAGACCTGTACGGCCCCTTGCCCGATCCGGCGTGCTGTCTCCTCGTAGAACGGCACATCACAGGGCAGATCGAGATCACCCCAGGTGCACAGCACCGGCACGCTCACCTCACCAAGTCGGGTCCAGGCATCAGTACCGCTGCTGCCGGCTGAGTCTGGCGCAGCGACCGCGAGAATCTTCCGGTTCATCGCATTGAAGAGGTCCCGGGCTTCACCCGCGACTCGGCCTTCTGCGGCCCTTGGCCCATCCAGCCAGAGATGAGCAAGCGCACGAATCCTGTCGTCATCTGTCGCCTTGGGGTCATCTGCGCGCGCCATGAGCGGTCCGGACGCGTCATCCGGCTGCCAGTCAAACGGAGTGTCCTCGTCGGTCATGCCAGACACCGCAGCACCGATGAGTACCAGTCCCTTGACTCGATCAGGGTGCATCAGCGCAGTATCGAGCGCGACTGCCCCACCCATCGAGTTGCCAACGAGGAGGACTCGCTCGAGGCCCAGATTGTCGATGATAGTGAACAGGTCCTCAACGTGTGTAAATGACGAAGACTCTGCAGCGGCCGGGGTGTCACCATAACCCCTCCGATCATATGCGACGAGGTCGAAACCATCTCCCTGGAGCTCAGCCGCAACCGCGATCCAGGAACGTCTATCCGCTACTCCAGCGTGTAAGAAGACGATTGCAGGTCCCGGGGCTTGCCACCGGCTCACAGCGAGCTGACTGCCATCCGAAGCCTCGACCAGGAGGTGCTGGGGATTCATGGGCCCAAACTTACTTCAAACATGAGGCGATCGTCAGGGGTTCATGTTCACAGCGGCGGTTCACCGGGCTGGGGTGGCGTTGCGTCGTCGTCGGCTTTCGACAACGTGAATATCCCATAGCGCATCGCGCCGGTGCGGTAGGCCAGGATCAGACGCGGGATGCTTAGAACGAAGATGCGATTGCGCGCTCTGAAAGCGAGGCGCCGGGTGTCACGGTCGAGGAGCAAGGCCTTCACAAGTCGACGGGCGCAAATCGTCCAGGTGCGCGCAACCCGGCCGCTGACATCCTCATAGTCAGTGACCACGAAACCCGCCGCCATTGCCATCGCCTCATACTCCTCGCGAGTGCCCATCGAGGGCAGGCGTCCCTCGCGGCAAATCGGCTCGAGCAGGTGCCGAACCTTCCAACCGCTTGCATCTGTCTCCGCAAGCCACGCGCAGACGACCAAGCGGCCGCCAGGCGCCAGCACGCGATGCGCCTCGGCGAAAAACCGGGGCTTGTCGACCATGTGCTCGCTCGACTCGATCGCCCATGCGGCATGGGCCGAGGCGTCGATCAGCCCGTTGTCGAGCCAGTCGCGGAGTTGAATGTCCACACCGGGTACGGGATGCGCGGCAGCGTAGTTGGCTTGCTCAGCAGACAGCGTGAAGCCGGTGACGTGGACTGCACATGTCTCAGCGAGCTGCCGAGCAGTGGAACCGTAGCCGCAGCCGATGTCGACGCACTCCACACCGGGGGCCAGATTCAGTCGATCGCCGACTGTCTTAGCCAGTGCAACGACGGCCTCGGCGGGTGTCTCACGACCCGTCGCCCAGAGCCCATGATGGACATGATCGCCCCATACGTGCCGGTAAACCGGATCGAGCTCGTCGTAGTGATCGGCGACTGCCACGGCGTTTTGAACGGTGTTGGGAAGGATCACGCGATCACACTACAGCGCTGATTCGTCCCATCGGAAGGTCTCAGGGTGTCCGGCGGCATCAACCGTCCTCTGAAGCAACCGCCGGAGGTTCAGTCAGTCCCTCCACGCAGCACGTCGACATGCACATGATCGAGGTGGCGCAGGATCTCGTTGCTCGGGTCAGGTGCGTCGTAGTCGTGCCATCCACCGCGAGCCAGGTGCGCGCTCCAGAACCGATCGTCGAAGATGACGTACTGAATGTCGAACTCTTCGGCATGAGCCACAAGCCAATGGGCCAGAATCCACCCTTCGCGCCGGTTTTCCTCGGTCACCGGACGGAAGAAGACGTCAATGGCGCGTCCGTCATAGTGGGTCGAGTCAGCTCCGTGCCCCTGACCGACACCTCCCGGAGCAAACCCGCCTAGGCTCTGGTCACCGAACACCTCCATCATCGCCACGCGCAACTGCTCCGCGCGCGGCGTCAGCCCGGTGGCAGTCAACTGCTGTTCGGGCAGGTCGCTGGCCGCTGATCCGCGGCAGCTCAAGCTGGGACCGGCGTCCTCGGGCGGGCCCTCGGCCAGCCGCTGCAATACCGCCTCGTCAATGGTGGAAGTGTCCGGAGCGTCCATACCGCGAGCCAACAGCGCCACGGCCGTCGTCGCCAGCTGAGCCTCGTCACGGTTGAGTCCAACTTCTCCTTCCGAAGTCTCCACCGTGCATTCAGCGAGTCCCAGCAGAGAGCCGCCGCCCGCCTGCAAGCCGTCGACCAATCGGGGACCGAGGAACACCACCGAGGCGAGCAGCGCGAGCAACACAGCGCTGGTCACAGTGATCCTGCGTACGATGACGTGTGCCTTCCGGTGGATCGCGGAACTTCAGCGAAAGCGAACTTCAATGTGAAGACTTAACCGCCAGTCGAAGCTGATAGTTCCGGTCACGAGCCGACGGCGGAGTACTCCCCATTGAGTTCATCGGCAACGTCATCCATGGAACTGAAGGTCGCCAGACCGTCGTCGTCGCTTTGGTTCTGGCCTGAGCACGCTGACAGGAGGACAGCGGCAAGGAGAGCCGTCGCTACTGAGCCGGTGAGACGTCGTCGTCCTATCACTTTTGAACCCCCATATGCGTGTTGACAGCACTCTTCCACTAACCCGCCCACAGGTGAAGCCTTCGCGCGCCGTCGAAACCGCAGACGCCCTTTCACTAGCCCGGCTGATGTGTCTATGGTGGAGATAAAGCGAGGAAGGGAGAACCGATGACTTCGGATCGGGTTCGGCAGACCGGCGTGACGGTTGCCTTTGTTCTGTGCATCGTCGGCACCGCCATCGGTTCCGGCGCGCTCGGCGGCACACCGATCGACGAGGCCGCCGGCGGCGCACTCAGCTCGGACGCCACGCTCCTGG
>NZ_JAROKN010000074.1:0-12169 GCF_029455255.1 Arthrobacter vasquezii
CCATCATCTACCGGTTCTGGCCCGTCTTCTCAACAGCCGCTCCGTACCCCACGAGGTTGGGTTCCCGCTTGGCCGGCGGCGCGTCGTCGTCGTTTGTGTCCGCTGAGGCGTCCGGAGAATTGGTGGAGGGTCCGCCGGAACCCGGCACGTCGAAGGACACGATCGGCGAGCCGACCTCCACAACCGTTCCGGGCTGCTCGTGCAGCTTCGCCACAACGCCCGCGTACGGCGACGGCAGTTCCACGACCGCTTTCGCGGTTTCAACGTCCGCGATGACCTGGTTCAGCTCCACGGTGTCGCCCACCGCTACATGCCAGGCGACGATCTCCGATTCAGTCAGGCCTTCGCCGAGGTCGGGCAGTCGGAATTCCTTGATCACCGGTGACACTATCCTTCCAGTCCACTGCGGGAGCTAAGGGAGTTTGACCGGCCCAGGGCGCGGTCAACTCCATCGAGTATGCGGTCCAGATCCGGTAGATGATGGAACTCAAGCTTGGAGTAGGGGTACGGGATGTCGAATCCCGTCACGCGGACCGGTGCGTGCTCCAGGTGGTAGAAGCAACGCTCGGTGA
This sequence comes from Arthrobacter vasquezii, assembly GCF_029455255.1. Lineage (NCBI taxonomy): Bacteria > Bacillati > Actinomycetota > Actinomycetes > Micrococcales > Micrococcaceae > Arthrobacter > Arthrobacter vasquezii. Next base: position 573 of record NZ_JAROKN010000074.1, read on the forward strand.
TGCTCGCCGCAATTTCGGCGCCGAGGCCGCCAGACTGAGCGGCTTCATGCGTAATGACCAGGCGTCCGGTTTTCCGCACCGACTTCTCCACGGTCGCGAAATCGATCGGCGCAAGGGACCGCAGGTCAATCACCTCAACCGAGACGCCGTCGTCGGAGGCTGCAATGGCGGCGTTCTGTGCCGTCGGCACCAGAGGCCCGTAGGTGACGAGCGTGACGTCGCTGCCCTCGGTAACCACTTTCGCGTCATTCATGCTGGTGGCGCCCAGGTCCACGCCCTCGTCCACCTCACCCTTCACGTGATAGCGGCGCTTCGGTTCGAAGTAGAGCACAGGGTCATCGCTCGCAATGGCCTGCTGGATCATCACAAAAGCATCCTGGGGGTTGGAGACGCTCACCACCCGCAGCCCGGACGTGTGGGTGAAGTACGCTTCCGGGGACTCCGAGTGGTGCTCCGGGGATCCGATACCGCCGCCGAACGGCACCCGGATGGTCAGCGGCACCTTGACTGCACCCTGGGTCCGGTAGTGCAGCTTGGCAACCTGGCACACGATCTGGTCGAACGCCGGGTAGATGAAGCCATCGAACTGGATTTCGACGACGGGACGGTAGCCGCGGTAGGCCAGGCCGACTGCCGTGCCCATGATGCCGGACTCCGCGAGCGGCGTATCGAGGACGCGGTGGGACCCGAAGTCCTTCTGCAGGCCGTCGGTGATGCGGAAAACGCCGCCCAACTTTCCGATGTCCTCGCCCATCAGGACAACCTTCGGGTCATTTTCCATGGCCCTGCGAAGGCCTGCGTTGATGGCACGGCCGAATGTCATGGTGGACATCAGCGGCTCACCTCCCTGGAGGAGTTGGATGCAGCGGTATCTGCGTCGGCGGAATCAAAGTACTTCAGATACTGCTCATAGGAGTCCTGCTGGCGATCGAGCCATGAATTCGGCTCGCTGTAGACGTGCTTGAAGACGTCAAGGACCTGCGGCTCCGGCATAGAGATGCAGCCCTCGCGAAGCCGGGCGGCGACGTCGTCGGCGGTGGCCTTGACGGAATCCGCCACCTCCGCGGACAGCAGTCCGCGTGCGTCCAGAAGCGCGGCCAGGCGTGCGATGGGATCCTTCGCGGCCCAGTCCTCAAGCTCGTTCGCGTCCCGGTAGCGGGTGGGGTCATCGGCCGTGGTGTGCGGGCCCATCCGGTAGGTCACCGCCTCGATGAAGGTGGGACCGCCGCCGGTCCGGGCGCGATCGAGCGCCTCACGGGTAACGGCGAGGCACGCGAGCACATCGTTGCCGTCCACGCGGACGGAGGGGATGCCGAATCCGGGCGCGCGGTGGGCGATGGGCACGTGTGCCTGCAACCCGACCGGCTCGGAGATGGCCCACTGGTTGTTCTGGCAGAAGAAGATGACGGGCGCCTGGTAGCTGGCGGCAAAGACCATTGCCTCGTTGACATCGCCCTGGCTCGTGGCGCCGTCTCCGAAGTAGGTGACCGCAACGGAATCCGCACCGTCCGCCAGGACACCCATGGCGTATCCGGTGGCGTGCAGGGTCTGCGCGCCGATGATGACCTGCGGCGGAGCCATGTTGATGGCGTAGGGATCCCAGCCGGCGGAGGCGTTGCCCCGCCAGACGCGCAGGAGATCCGTGAGGTCCACGCCGCGGCAGTAGGCAACGCCGTTCTCGCGGTAGCTGGAGAAAACGAAGTCATCTTCGCGCAGAGCGCGGCCGGATCCGATCTGCGCCGCTTCCTGTCCCAGCAACGGCGGCCAGAGCGCAAGCTCACCCTGGCGCTGGAGAGCCGTGGCTTCGGCGTCGATCCGGCGGATGACGATCATGTCCTCGTACAGGGCCTGCAGAGCGGCGTCGTCGACGTCGGAGACCCAGCGGTCATACGCGGCGTTGCTTCGGCGTTCGCCATTGGGCGCAATGAGCTGGACCAGCTCATCCTGCGTGGCATCCGCATCGTTGTTCAGAGGCACGTTCACTCATCCTTCTTCTTACCGGCTTCGGCGTTTGTACACCGGTCAACCGCAGCCTCCGACGCCGATCCGTGGGTGTTCGGCGGGCCGAGGGCGCCGTTGCCCGAGGTTTAGTGTGACGATACTCACGCAAGCCACACAGCACAACCGAACATGGAATGACTGAGCATTGTGCTCGATTTGCTGCCTTCGCGCCGTGCTACCGTTGCGCACTATGCAGCCCCTTGATGCCACTGACACGCGGCTCCTTCTCGCACTGGCGCGGGACTCCCGGCGGACCGTCGTCGCCCTCGCCCAGAAGCTGGGGCTCTCGCGCAATACCGTCCAGGCACGGATGACCCGGCTGGAGAAGAATTCGACGTTCCTGTCCTTTGAACGGCGGATCAATCCGGCAGCGCTCGGCTACCCGCTCACCGCGTTCATCAATGTCCACGTGGACCAGCGGAAACTCGGCTCCATCACCGGCCAGCTCGCCGGTATCCCCGAGGTCCTCGAGGCGCACGGGCTGACCGGGCAGGCGGACATCCTGGTCCGCGTGGTGTCAGTGGACGCCGAAGACCTCTTCCGGATCAATGGAAAGATCCTGGCCTGCGACGGAGTGGAACGCTGCGATACCTCCCTCGCCATGCACGAGTTGATCCCTTACCGCATGGAGCCCCTGCTGGAGCGCGGTTCCGCGGAGTAACCTCTTCCATTCCTGATCCGAACAGCAGAACCATCCAAAGTGAGCACTGATCCGAATGGTGTGCAGAGCTCCACCAGGGAGCGCACATCACACGAAAGGCATCACCATGGGAACCTCCCCCAACCGGCTACTCGCAACCGTCTTCGGAGCCGTCTACCTGCTCGTCGGAATCCTCGGCTTCTTCGTTACCGCCGGAGTCGGCTTCTTCGCCACTGAGGGCAACACGCTCATCATCTTCGAGGTCAACCCGCTCCACAACATCATCCACCTGGCCATCGGCGCAGCACTGCTGCTTGCCGGCCTCAACTCGGTGAGCGCCGCCAAGGGCGTCAACACCACCGTGGGTGCGGTCTACCTCCTGGTGGGCATCCTCGGGCTCTTCCTGGTCGGCACCTCGCTGAACATCATTGCCCTCAACGGTGCCGACAACGTTCTGCACCTCGCGAGCGCCGTCCTCCTGCTGGGCGTAGGCCTGTCACAGGACAAGAACGTGCGCACCTCCAGCACCCACGCACACACCGCGTAGTCCGGACGTCGCTTTGATGAACAGTGCTGCGGTTGAGGAGCGGGCCCTGCCCGCTTTTCAACCGCGCGCCGACGCGGAGCAGGGCACCACGGGTGAACTGCTCCGCCTGCTGGCCGGATTCACTGCCCTCGGCTCAGGCCTGACCTTCTTTGCCCTCGCAGCCGACGCCCTGCTGGCTGCCGGCGGCATCCTGAATGTTGTGGTGGGAATGCTCACCGGGCTGTGGGCGGCCGCACTGACCCTGTGGGGAATTCTGGCGCTGCGCGGAACGCCCGGGCGGATCCGGGTTCCTGCCCTGCTGGCAGTAGTGGTGCCCGCCGTTCTTCCCGGTGCTGCCGCCGTCGTGCTGGGTGTTCTGGTGTGGGGTGCGCTGCTCGCGCCGGCCGGAAGCAGGAACTTCGACCTCACGCTTGCCTCCGCACTGGCGCTCGTCCTCCTGCAGCTCGGTTGCCGCGGCGCCCTGCACCGGCGGGCAGACCGTTCAGCTGCCGGCGCGAAGCTCTCCCCCGGCAGGCTTCTCACCGGGCTCTTCCTCTCTGCCGTCCTGGTTGCCGGAATTACGACGCCGGGACTCGCCGCATCAACGGCCGGTGACAATGCGGTGCCGCACGGCGAGCACGGCCTGGTTCCCGCGCCGGCGGAGCATCCCGGTCACTGAACAAGCGAGTTCATGAACAGGCAAGTTCGCGAAGATGACAGAAGGGGCCGGAATCGACATGATTCCGGCCCCTGCTGCGTCTAGTTGGGACTAGTGGTTGGTCGCCTTTTCCGCGCCTACCCCTGTCAGCGAGCGGACCTCCATCTCCGCCTGCTTCTGCGCATCCTCAGTCCGCTTGGCCAGCACGGTGCCGAGCCAGCCCAGGAAGAACGCCAGCGGGATCGAGACGATGCCCGGATTGCTGAGCGGGAACCAGGAGAAGTCAGCCGTCTGGATCATCGACTTCTCCCCGCCGGAGACCACCGGCGAGAACGCGATCAGGATGATTGCGGTGAGCAGGCCGCCGTACATGCTCCACAGCGCGCCCTGGGTGTTGAACTTCTTCCAGAACAGCGAGTAGATGATGGTTGGCAGGTTGGCGCTCGCCGCCACGGCGAAGGCCAGCGCGACGAGGAACGCAACGTTCTGTCCCTGCGCACCTATTCCGCCGACAATCGACAGCACACCGATAACGACGACGGTGCGGCGCGCCACCTTCACCTCACCGTCCGGATCCACCTTGCCCCGGCGAACCACGTTCGCGTAGATGTCATGCGCGAAGGATGCGGCGGCGGTAATGGTAAGTCCCGCAACCACCGCGAGGATGGTGGCGAAGGCAACTGCGGAGATGATTCCCAGCAGGAATGGCCCGCCGAGTTCGAACGCCAGGAGCGGTGCGGCCGAGTTGACGCCGCCGGGTGCATTGTTGATCCGGTCAGCGCCGATGAGGGCTCCGGCTCCGTAGCCGAGAACCAGCGTGAACAGGTAGAACGCTCCGATGAGCCAGATCGCCCACACCACTGAGCGGCGGGCTTCCTTGGCTGTGGGAACGGTGTAGAAGCGCATGAGAACGTGCGGCAGGGCCGCGGTTCCCAGGACGAGCGCCAGGGCCAGGGACACGAAGTCCAGGCGGGTGGTGCCCGAGGCGCCGTACTGCAGCCCCGGGCCGGTGATGGCAGGGTTGCCGGAGGTCTCGATGGCGGCACCGAGCAGGGTCGAGAGGTTGAAGTCGTGCAGGGCGAGCACCCAGATGGTCATCACGAATGCGCCCGCGATGAGCAGGCAGGCCTTGATGATCTGGACCCAGGTGGTGCCTTTCATGCCGCCGATCAGCACGTACAGGATCATGAGCCCGCCAACCACGGTGATGACGAGGGACTGTCCCAGCCGATCGTCGATGCCGAGGAGCAGGGACACCAGGGCGCCGGCTCCGGCCATCTGCGCCAGGAGGTAGAAGAAGCAGACAGCGAGCGTGGTGATGGCCGCTGCTATCCGTACGGGACGCTGCTGCAGCCGGAAGGACAGGACGTCCGCCATCGTGAACTTTCCCGTGTTGCGGAGCAGTTCCGCGACGAGGAGCAGTGCCACCAGCCAGGCGACGAGGAAGCCGATCGAGTACAGGAATCCGTCATAGCCGTTGATCGCAATGGCGCCCACGATGCCGAGGAAGGACGCGGCGGACAGGTAGTCCCCGGCAATAGCCGTTCCGTTCTGCGGGCCGGTGAAGGATCGTCCGGCAGCGTAGTAGTCCGCCGCCGTCTTGTTGTTGCGGCTCGCGCGCAGCACGATCACCAGGGTGATTGCCACGAAAATGCCGAAAATGGTGATGTTCAGCCAGGGCTCGCCGACCTGCGTCGTCTCAACGGTCTGCAGCGGCAGGTACTGCCTCATTTGGTTCCTCCCTCTGGGGCATTGAATACCTCAGGTGCGGCGTCTTCGAGGTCGTTGCGCAGTTCCTCGGCGATAGGATCGAGTCTCCTGTTGGCGTAGCTGACGTACCACATGGTGATCCCGAAGGTGCTGACAAACTGCAGCAGCCCGAGGAGCAGTCCGATGTTGACGTTCCCCCATACGGGCGTGGACATGAATTCGTGTGCGTAGTCAGCGAGCAGCACGTACAGGAAGTACCACAGCAGGAATGCTGCTGCCATGGGAAAAACGAAGCTGCGGTGGCGCTTCCTCAATTCCTGAAATTGCGGCCGCTGCTGGACTTCCGTGAAGTCCACGGGCGCCGACGGCGGTGCGCCGGGTGCGGATGGGTCGTGGCCCATTGATACCTCCTCGTTAGGCTCCCACGCAGGATCAGTACCGCACTGGACGGCAGGGAACGAGGGAGTGTGACTCCCATCACTGTTGGTCACATCGTGTGAGGGCGCCAGCACCTTGGGCAGGCACATCGCCCAACGCGCGTCGGCCTGCGATAAACGGTGCGCGCCTGCGCCGAACGGCTCACGGCCACTGCGCCAGACGATTCAAGGCCACCATGCCGAACGGTTCAGGGCATGGCAGGGTTCACGGCTACTCTTGACCCATGCTGAGCCCCGCCGTCGACGCCGCGCTGGTCGGCGCCGTCGTTCTCGTCACCCTCGCGGTGGTGGCGGTCCTCGGCTTCAGGTTCTCCCGTTCCTACCGTGACCTCGGTTCCGACGCGGACCGCGCCACCTACGCGACGCTGCACACCGTTGCGCTGGCCTCTGAGCACCTGAGGACCGGCCTGACGCCCGGCGGAGCGTCGAAGGCGGCACGGCACCTGCGGGGCCTGCTGCGCAGCCAGGCTCTCCTGGTGACGGACCTGAACGGCGTCCTGGCGTGGGATGGCACCTCCGCCGAACCCGCTGAGGTGATGACCGTTGTGCAGGAGGTCCTCTCCAGCGGGCGGACGCAGATCTTCAAGAGGCTCCGGCTGGGGCCGGTGACCGGAGGAGAGGAAGGACTTGCCGAGGCAGTTCTGGCACCGATCCGGGTAAACGGCCGGGTGGTGGGAACGGTGGGAGCCTTCGCACCGACAGTCAGCGCAGGGCTCGTCCGCGCGACGAATGAGGTCGGCGCCTGGGTGGCCACCCAGGTGGAGCTTGCGGAGCTGGATTCCTCGCGCACCCAACTGATGGAGGCCGAGGTCCGTGCGCTCCGGGCGCAGATCAGCCCGCACTTCATCTACAACTCCCTGAACGCCATCGCGTCCTTCATCAATACGGACCCACAGCGGGCGCGGGAGCTCGTCGTCGAGTTCGCGGACTTCACGCGCTACTCCTTCCGCCGCCACGGCGACTTCACCACCGTCGCGGAGGAGCTGAGGTCCATCGACCGCTACCTGCTGCTGGAGCGGGCGCGTTTCGGTGACCGGCTCCGCGTCAGCCTCCAGATCGGTCCGGAGGTGCTCAGCACCGTGATCCCCTTCCTCAGCCTCCAGCCGCTGGTGGAGAACGCCGTCCGCCACGGCCTCGACTCAAAGGACGGGACAGGCAACATCACCATCACAGCGCACGACGCCGGCGCCTACGCGGTGGTCACCGTCGAGGACGACGGCGTGGGGATGGATCCCGATCGCCTGCGCGCCGTCCTTGCCGGGCACGTCGACGGAGTCCACGTGGGGCTGCGGAACGTCGATTCCAGGCTGCGTCAGGTGTACGGTGACGCCCATGGGCTGATCATCGATACCGCACCCGGCGCCGGCACCCTGATCACGCTGCGCGTTCCGAAATCCCAGCCCGCCCACCAGACCTGAGGGTTGCCCTGCGTCCCGTGGCGCGGACGCCTGATCGACCGCGTAACCTAAGGAGCATGGTCAACGTGGTCATCGTGGACGATGAACTCCCGGCGCTCGCCGAACTCGGCTTCCTGCTCTCCAAGGACGCCCGCATCGACGCAATCCATCAGGCGTCCAGCGGCGCCGAGGCTCTCCGGATCCTGCAAAGCCACCCGATAGATGCACTGTTCCTCGACATCCACATGCCGTCCCTCTCAGGGCTGGACATCGCCAGGGTCATCTCGCGCTTCAGCCGGCCTCCCGCCGTCGTCTTCGTCACGGCGGACGAGGACCGGGCGCTGGAGGCGTTCGAACTTCGCGCCGTCGATTATTTGCTCAAGCCGGTGCGCACGGAAAGGCTGACCGAGTCCGTCCGGCGGATCTGCGAGCTGATGGAGGACGGCGCAGCCACCCCGGACGTCATCACCGTGGATCAGGGCGGCATCAGCAGGATGATCCGGCGCGACGAGATCCGCTACGTGCAGGCGCAGGGCGACTACGCCCGGCTGCATACGGCCGAGGCGAGCTACCTCATCCGCATTCCACTCAACGACCTTGAACGGCAATGGGCCGATGCCGGTTTCCTGCGGACGCACCGCTCCTACCTCGTGGCCATGGATCAGGTGACCCAGGTCAAGCTCGGGTCGGGCAGGGCAAGTGTCCTCGTGGGCGAGGCGGAACTGCCCGTCAGCCGGCGGCACCTGTCCCAGATCCGCGGCAAGCTGGAAGCCACCCGCCTGAGGCCGGGACAGTAACGAACGTGACAGAGCCTGAGGACCGCCCGGCCCGGGTTCGGGTCACCGCGCCGCACTCCGCCGCCGGGCCCGCCGGAACCTTTCCCGTCTCGCGGGAGATGGCTGAACAGTCCGACGTCGGCGAGCTGTTTGTGCGTTCACTCATCCGATCCCAGCTGCGCCTCGCCGTGGTGGTCGCCTCCGGTTTCCTTGTGATTCTGGTGGGCATCCCCATCCTGTTCAGCATCTTCCCGGCCGTCACAACGTGGACCGTCGCAACCGTGCCCGTTCCCTGGCTCCTGCTCGGCCTGGGCATCTACCCGCTCGTGATTGGCTGCGCCGTCCTGTATGTGCGAAGCGCCGGACGCATTGAGCAGCGCTTCCGGGACCTGGTGGACGACCGGTGACATTCCCTGAGCTGAACCCTGTGGTCGGTTACGTGTCACTGGTGATGGTCGCGGTCTCCACCGTCCTGATCGGCATCTATGGACTCCGGATCTCCCGGACCACCGGTGACTTCTACGTGGCCTCGCGTACGGTGCGACCCTGGTGGAACGCCTCGGCGATCGGGGGCGAATACCTCTCAGCAGCCAGCTTCCTCGGCGTGGCCGGCCTGATCCTGCTCTCCGGGGTGGATGCGCTGTGGTTCCCCATCGGTTACACGGCCGGTTACCTCATGCTCCTGCTGTTCGTGGCCGCTCCCCTGCGGCGCTCCGGCGCCTACACCATTCCTGATTTCGCTGAAGCCCGCCTCGAGTCCCGCAATGTCCGCCGGATCACCAGCCTCCTCGTCATCGCCGTCGGCTGGCTCTACATCGTGCCGCAGCTGCACGGCGCCGCCCTTACCGTGCGGATCACTACCGGGCTGCCGTCGTGGGTAGGTTCCGTCGCCGTCGTCGTGGTTGTCTGCCTCAGCGTCATTACCGGCGGCATGCGGTCCATCACCTTTGTCCAGGCCTTCCAGTACTGGCTGAAGCTGACTGCGCTTGCCGTCCCCATTGTCTTCATCCTGGTTCAGCTGACCGGCACCGGTGAATCGATCACGAACGACGGCGCGGTCTTCGCACCGGAACTCAACACCACCGCCGATGCCACCCTGTACCAGAACATCTCGCTGGTCATCGCCCTGCTCTTCGGTACCTTGGGACTGCCCCACGTGCTGGTGCGTTTCTATACGAACCCGGACGGCGCTTCCGCCCGCCGGACAACCCTGCTGGTGCTGGGGCTGCTCTCCGTGTTCTACCTCTTCCCGACGCTGTATGGACTGCTGGGACGGATCCACACTCCGGATCTGGCGGTCCGCGGCGCGGCCGATGCCACCGTGCTGCTGCTCCCGAGCCGCATTTTCGACGGCGTTGGCGGAGACATCCTGTCGGCATTCGTCACGGCGGGTGCATTCGCCGCATTCCTCTCGACCACCAGCGGTCTTGTGGTCTCGCTGGCCGGCGTGGTGAGTCAGGACTTCTTCCGTGCCAGCGTTTCCGGGTTCCGATGGGCGGCGATTGTCTCGGCGCTCATACCGCTGGGGTTTGCCCTGCTGACGGACACCCTTGCCCTGGCCGGCAGCGTGAGCATGGTTTTTGCCTTCACTGCCTCCACGATTTGCCCGCTGCTGGTGCTCGGCATCTGGTGGCGGGGGCTCACGGATGCAGGAGCCATCGCGGGCATGGTTTCCGGGGCGGTTCTGTGCGGCGGATCGATCCTGATAGCTGCGGGCCTGGGTATGGATCAGGCCCCGCAGTGGCTCCAGCTGCCCGCGCTCTGGACGGTCCCTGCCGCGTTTGCGGTCACCATCACGGTGTCGCGGCTGACCGCAAACCGCCGGCCGGTGAACACAGCACGGGTGCTTGCGCGGCTGCATACGCCTGAGGCTGTGTGACGGTACTGGTACGTGCCCGGAAGCTAGTCGATGGCCGCCATGAGTTCAACCACGCGGTCCAGGAAGGCATCCACCTGGGTCTCCTCGTACCCGTCCTGGCCGATAGCTTCACGGAAAACGGCCCGGCGAACTACATCGACGCTGAGCGGCATGTCCCTCTCGAAGTACCCGAGCAGCTCGTTGCAGAGGGCATCTACGTCCTCGATGTCATAGCTGGTCGTGTTCTTCCGGGAAGGACGCCGGAACCGCTCCCCCGGCGGCCTGTGCAGCCTGCTCCTCAGGACGGCGGACGTGCGCCCGATCTGCATCAGCCACGCCTGTTCGCCGCTCGCCGCGATCAGGGTGTCCCGCTCCCGCTGGGCAAAGACGTCTTCCAGCCGGTCCAGTGCGGCATCGACCGCGCGTGGTTCATATCCGCCCCGGGCAGGATCAAAGGCGGTGGTGCGGACTTCGGCACTGGTCACAGGCTCACCGTCGGTGCCGTCCGAGTTGTAGAAGGTGCGTGCACGGGTCAGGAACCTGTCGACCTGCTTTGCCCTATAGCCGTATTCACGGCGGCCGACACGGGCGAACGGCGAACTGCCGTTGCGTGCTCCATCCATAGTTGTGCGTTTCACTTTCTTTGCAACGGCTTCGGTGCAACGGCGCAGTCACGACGCGCCGTCGTCAAGTTCTATAGGGTCCCGGGTACCAATGTAACGGACAGCAGGAACGCAACCGGCGAAGCAAAAACAATCGAGTCAAGCCGGTCCATCACGCCGCCGTGTCCAGGCAGAATGCTGCTCATGTCCTTGACTCCGAGTTCCCGCTTGATCATGGACTCGGCGAGGTCTCCGGCGGTAGCCGCGGCGACAACGGCGACCGCCAGGCAGATACCGACCCACCAGGGCCTGTCCAACAGGAAAACCACTGCAAGTACGCCGACAACCATTGCTCCGCCGATCGACCCGCCAAAGCCTTCCCAGGACTTCTTCGGGCTGATCCGGGGTGCCATGGCGTGCTTGCCGAAGAACGCCCCCACCAGGTAGCCGAAGGTGTCATTGGCAACCACGAGCAGCAGCAGGGTTGCCACCTTGATCGGTCCCGAAGGCTCCTGCAGCAGCAGCATTGCGAAACTCAGGAGGAACGGTACCCAGAGGAGGACGAAGGTTCCCGCCATGATGCTCCGCGCGGCGTCGGGCGCAGGGTCGAGGCTGCGCCACAGCGCGATCGCGGTCACGGACACCACTGTGGCGAATGCCAACGCCTCAGGGCCGCCGAGGTAGGCGGCGAAAGGCAGCGCCACACCGGCAGCCAGCGCCGGAACGGTGGGAACCTTGATTTGGCGCACCTCAAGCGCCCTGCCGACTTCCCAGACGCCGACAACGCCGATCATCGTGGTCAGCGCCACGAACGCAAGGGGAAGGAACAGCATGCCGACCAGCAGCGAGACCAGCAGCGCAAGCCCGACCCCGATGGCCGCGGGAAGGTTCCGCCCTGCCCGTGAGGGCTCGCCGGACTTGGCACGCGGCGGACGGCGCTTGAACATGCTTTTGCTCTGGGGTGCCCCTTCGCGCAGTGCACGCCTGCCGGA
>NZ_JAROKN010000075.1:0-10688 GCF_029455255.1 Arthrobacter vasquezii
GCGCCGGCGTAGAGCGCGTCTCCGCCGTTGTTGCCGCTGCCAACCAGTACGACGACGGCGCGTCCGTAGGTGCCGCCCGTTACCTGCAGCTCGGCTGCGCAGGCCTGTGCGAGCCCGTACGCTGCACGCTGCATCAGCTCACCGCCGAGACCCGCCTCGAGCAGCGGGGATTCCGCTGCCCGGACCTGATTCCCGGTATAAGCACTAAGCATGCTTAGAATCCTACCGGGTGGCCCCCGGATATTCCCCCTCGGCAACCACCATGGCGGTTGCTACCCCGCCGTCGTGGCTGAGTGAGAGGTGCCAGCGGTTCACTCCGCGTGCATCCGCAACGGCCTGGACCGTCCCGGAAACCTGGACCGTGGGGCTGCCGTTGGCGTCGAGGCCTATCCAGCAGTCCTGCCAGTTCATGCCCGCCGGTGCTCCGAGCGCCTTGGCCACAGCTTCCTTCGCGGCGAAGCGAGCGGCCAGCGAGCGGGTGTTGAGCCCGCGCTCCGCCGCAACGAACAGGCGCTCGCGCAACCCGGGTGTGCGCTCGACCTGGCGCTCGAACCGGGCTACGTCCACAACGTCTACGCCGATACCGATGATCATCGGCGCCTACTCGACCGTGACGGACTTGGCCAGGTTACGGGGCTGGTCAACGTCATAACCCTTGGCTGATGCCAGTTCAAGGGCGAAGATCTGCAGCGGAACCGTGGTGAGCAGGGGCGCCAGGAGCGTGGAGGTCTGCGGCACGTGGATGACGTGCTCGGAGAACGCTGCCACGGATTCGTCGCCCTCCTCGGCAATCACAATGGTGACCGCACCGCGGGCGCGAATCTCCTGGATGTTGGAGACCACCTTGGAGTGCAGGGAGTCGCGGCCGCGCGGGGACGGCAGCACGACGACGACAGGCTGGCCCTCCTCGATCAACGCGATGGGGCCGTGCTTGAGCTCACCGGCAGCGAAACCCTCGGCGTGGATGTAAGCGAGTTCCTTGAGCTTGAGCGCGCCCTCCATGGCCACCGGGAACCCGACGTGGCGGCCCAGGAAGAGCACAGACTTGGCATCTGCCATGTCCCGGCCGAGCTTCTTGACGGCATCCGCGTTGTCGAGCACCTGCTGGATCTTGGCGGGCATCTCATTGAGGTCGCTCAGGACGGCGTTGATCTCGTCACGGAACTTGTTGCCGCGCAGCTGGGCAAGGTAGAGACCGAGCAGGTAGGCGGCGGTGATCTGCGCAAGGAACGCCTTGGTGGACGCGACTGCAATTTCCGGGCCGGCATGGGTGTACAGCACGGCGTCCGATTCACGCGGGATGGTGGACCCATTGGTATTGCAGATGGCAACCACCTTGGCACCCTGCTCGCGGGCGTAGCGGACCGCCATGAGGGTGTCCATGGTCTCGCCGGACTGGGAGATGGCAACCACGAGGGTCTTCTCGTTGACAATCGGGTCCCGGTAGCGGAACTCGTGGGAGAGCTCCACCTCGGTGGGGATACGGCACCAGTGTTCAATGGCGTACTTGGCCACCGAGCCGGCGTAGGCGGAGGTTCCGCAGGCAAGGACAACAATTTTGTCCACCGAGCGCAGGATTGACTCGTCGATGCGGAGCTCGTCCAGCACCAGGTTTCCCTTGGCGTCGGTGCGGCCCAGCAGCGTCTGCCCAACGGCGTCGGGCTGGTCATTGATTTCCTTCTCCATGAAGGAGTCGTAGCCGCCCTTTTCCGCTGCGGCGGCGTCCCAGTCGACGTGGAATTCCTTACCCTCGGCGGGAGCGCCGAAGAAGTCGGTGATCGAAACCGCGTCCGGGGTGATCGTGACCACCTGGTCTTGGCCCAGCTCAACCGCGCGGCGGGTGAAGTCGATGAAGCCCGAGACGTCTGAGCCGAGGAAGTTCTCGCCCTCGCCCAGGCCCACAACCAGCGGCGAGTTGCGGCGAGAGGCCACAACGACGTCGGGGGCGTCCTGGTGGATGGCCAGCAGCGTGAAGGCGCCTTCGAGGCGCTGGCTGGCTTCCTGCATTGCCCGGGTCAGCGTGTCCTCGGAACCGGAACCTGAACCGGCGTCGGCGTCCGCCAGACGGCGGTAGATGCTGCCCAGCAGTACGGCGGCAACCTCGGTGTCGGTGTCGGAGATGAAGGTGGCACCGGCGTCGAGAAGCTCGGCCTTGAGTTCTGCGAAGTTTTCGATGATGCCGTTGTGGATCATCGCCAGCCGGCCGTCGTCGGCCAGGTGGGGGTGTGCGTTCTGGTCTGTCGGGCCGCCGTGGGTGGCCCAGCGGGTGTGGCCGATTCCCGTCAGTGAATCAGGAAGGGGCGCTTCCTGAAGCTCGGCAATAAGGTTGGTCAGCTTGCCGGATTTCTTGCGCGACTGGATGCCGGATTCCGTCAGGACTGCAACGCCCGCGGAATCATAGCCGCGGTATTCGAGCCGGCGCAGGCCCTCCATGACAACGTCAAGGGCGCCGTGACTGCCGTTTGAATCGACGTCCTCGAGTACCGCGCTGTTCAGTGATGCGCCGTTGTTCCGGCCTACGTATCCTACGATTCCACACATGGGCTTAAGCGTACCTGCCGAGCACTCCTTCCTTTGCGCCGCGAAGTTCATGCGTGGTGCAGCTCACCGGAGAGGCCGCTATCCGTTTGTTAATGTCCTGGTCAGGGGGCAGAATTCACAGGGTGAGTGAGCAATCTCCCGGTACCGGGCCCACAGCGACGGTGGATGCCGGTGTCACCCCGTTCGTTGAACTCGAGCGTCAGACGTGGTCGCGGCTGTCCAATGAGATCGAGTCGCCGCTCAACGTCGAGGACATCCTCCGTCTGCGCGGCCTGGGAGACGCCCTCAACCTTGACGAGGTGCGCGAGGTCTACCTTCCACTGTCCCGGCTGCTCTCGCTCTATGTAGCCGCCGCCGGTGAACTGCATGCCGCCACCAATACCTTCCTCGGTGAGACCACCACGCGGACGCCGTTCGTCATCGGCGTTGCCGGTTCGGTGGCGGTCGGCAAGTCCACCACTGCCCGCGTGCTGCGCGAGCTCCTTCGCCGCTGGCCCGGCACCCCCAACGTTGAGCTGATCACCACGGACGGCTTCCTCTACCCCAACGAGGAACTGGAACGGCGCGGCCTGATGCAGCGGAAGGGTTTCCCGGAGTCCTACGACCGCCGTCGGCTGCTGCGCTTCGTCAGTGAGGTCAAGAGCGGCGCCGAGGAGGTCCGCGCCCCCTGGTATTCGCACCTGACCTACAACATCGTGCCTGGTCGTGAAGTGGTGGTGCGCAGGCCAGACGTGCTGATTGTGGAGGGCCTGAATGTCCTTGCGCCGGCGCGCATGAGGGCGGATGGGCGCTCCGGCCTCGCGCTCAGCGATTTCTTCGATTTCTCTATCTATGTGGACGCGAAAACCTCCTATATTGAGGAGTGGTACGTCCAGCGTTTCCAGTCGCTGCGCAGCGGCGCCTTCGCCAACCCGGAGTCGTATTTCCACAGGTACGCCTCACTCACCGACGAGGAGGCCCGCGAGACCGCGCTTGGCATCTGGCACCGCATCAACGAGCCGAACCTGAAGGCCAATGTCCTTCCCACCCGCGGCCGCGCCACCCTGGTCCTCACCAAGGAAGCCGACCACTCGATCCGAAGAATGCTGCTACGAAAAACCTGACGAAACCCCGGCGGCACCGCACCCCATCCAGCTGGATGACGACGGCGGTGCTCCTCGTCGCGCTGTCAGCCTGCGGTACGCCGCCACCTGCAGCGGACAAACCCGCCTCCGCGCCTGCGTCATCGGTTCCGCCCGCTTCTTCAGTTCCGCCTTCTCCGGCCGTGTCCCAGACCCCCGGCACCATTCCCGCCCCGGGACAGCGTGCACCCGCTCCCGTTGAAACTTCTGCTCCGTCGGTGGTCCCCGAGACGCCACCAGCGCAACCCACCGCCGCGCCGAGTGTTGCGGCTTCTCCCTCTCCGCCGCCTCCAGTTGCTGCACCGCCTCCAGAGCCAACCGAGCTGGGCGACCCAACCTCGGTGAGCGTCGTCGTCAACAAGCAACGGCCGATCAACCCGATCGACTACTTTCCTTCCGGTCTGGTACTGCCCGCGGTCCCGCTGGCCGTGGCCGAGCCTAATGCCCTGCTGCGTGGTGACACCGCTGCCGCTGTGGAGGAGATGTTTGCAACTGCAGCGAGCGACGGCGTGAGCCTCACCCTGGTCAGCGGGTACCGGTCCTTCCAGGACCAGGTCTCGACCTATGAACACTGGGTGGCGCAGTACGGCGGTGACACGGCAGCAGCTGACCGCATCTCGGCGCGCGCCGGGTTCTCCGAACACCAGACGGGGCTCGCCTTCGATGTGGGACAGGACGACGGCGCGTGCACCCTCTCCTCCTGCTTCGCCGACACTGCCGCAGGTCAGTGGATGGCAGCCAACGCGCACCGGTTCGGGTTCATCCTGAGGTATCCGTTGGGGGCGGAGGGCATCACCGGGTTCTCCGGCGAGGCCTGGCATTACCGGTACGTTGGCGTTGAGCTGGCGCAGGCCATGCGGAAGGACGGTGTGGCAACCCTCGAGGAGTACTTCAACCTGCCACCGGCGCCCGGCTACTGATGTACCCCGAACTTTTGCGCAGCTCGCGCGACTTGCACGCCCGTCGGGCTCACCTGATCTGCGCAAATCTTCCCGTAGGCTGAACCCATGATCAACGGATTCAAAAACTTCATCATGAAGGGCAACGTCATTGACCTGGCTGTTGCCGTGGTTATCGGTGCCGCGTTCGGGGCGGTGGTGAAGTCGCTCGTCGAGAACGTCCTCATGCCCTTGATTTCAGCGCTGGTCGGCGCACCCAACTTCGACGATTTTGCGAAGGTGACCATCAACGGCAACGAGATCCTGTTCGGGATGTTCCTCACCGCCGTCGTGAATTTCCTCCTGATCGCCGCTGCTGTCTACTTCGTGATCGTCATGCCGATGAACAAGCTGATCGAGCGGCGCGACCGCAAACTGAACCTGGAGGAGAAGGTCGAAGAGGTTGACCCGCAGGTTGCGCTCCTGACCGAGATCCGCGACAGCCTCAAACAGCGTTCCGTCTAGCTACTGCCGTACCTTACTTGCCTGCCAAGCGCGCGTTCAGCCGATCAACCTCGTCGAGCACCTCGGTCGCCGCCCAGGCTCGGTCCCGCTTGCTTCGGGTAATGGGGGCGATTACTCCGGCTTCTGTCAGCCGATCCAAGCTGGCATAGACGGCGTTCAGGGTGACACCTGCGATGTGGGCAGCAGTGTGCGCTTCGAGGACCGGGTGCTCCAGCAGGGCAGCGATGATTTTCTCATCAGCTGAACCGCGCCGAGGCTTTGCGGCTTCCTCCCAGATACCGGGTAGCTCTTCCAGCTCGGCAATCGATGCGCGGGCTGCGTCAGTCGCCCTTACCGCCGAGACCGCCAGGTACTTCACGAACGGGTCGACATTGCCGGTTCTGTAGGCATTGACCAGATCGAAGTACTGCTGAACGTCGGCGACCATGGCGGAAGCGATGGGGGTAACGGTCCCGGTGGTCAGCCGACGGCGGCGGCAGACAGCGCCGATGAGGGCACGCCCGATCCTGCCGTTGCCGTCGGTGAATGGGTGCACGGACTCGAAATGCGCGTGTGCAATGGCTGCCTGGGCTATGACCGGCAGGTCGACCCTGTTGCTGAATACAATCAGGTCGGCCATGAGGTCGTCGACGAGTTCCGGCGGAGGGGGAACATGAATGGCGTTGCGCGGAGAGTAGTCAGAACCGCCGATCCAGTTCTGGACATCGCGAAAGCGGCCGGCGTACGTGAAGTCGACCGGATCGTCCTTCCTGAGCAGGTGGTGCGCCTTCAATATCTGATCCACCGAGATCGTGCCCGTGGAGCCGGCTCCGTCGATCATGGCTTGGATGGCGTCTGTGGCAGCGACCATTGAACGGGCGTTCGCGCTGGCTTTAATCCCGATTGCTGCCCGCGCGTAGTCATCCCGTGGCGCTTCCACATGTTCAATCTTCGAGGAAGAGACAGACTCGCTCCTGAGGAGAAAACCGCTGATCGCCGCCATGCGTGCGCCGGAAGTAGCGTCCAGGGAAGCGACAGCAACGGCGGCCTCCTCCAGCGCGACCAGTGTGTCCTTTTCCGGGTAGTAATCCTGAGCGGCGATCAGTGGCGGCAGGGATACCACCACCTCCGCGAAGAGCCGATCCTCCCGCGGCGGTCTCCCGGAAGACCTCCACGGCCGCTTCTCGTAATTATGCGCTGGCCACATCCGGTTACCGGCTCGCCGCAGAACCCAGAACATGCTTCATGTTGTTCATGTTTCACCCGCTAAACATGAATAGTCAATCCGCTATCCATGTTTAGACGGAGCAGGGAGGCCTAAACGGGTTCGAGCGCCAACTGATGTTGCACAATCCCGGCGAGGGTCTCGGCAGTGCGCTCGGCCGTAACCATGTCGGCGGCCTCAACCATCACGCGGACAACCGGCTCGGTGCCGGAGGGGCGCAGCAGTACGCGGCCGGTTTCCCCGAGGGATTCCTGGGCGTCGCGGACCGCACGCTGCACCTCGTCGTCGCTGTTCACACTCGACTTGTCCACGCCCTTGACGTTGATCAGCACCTGGGGAAGCTTGGTCATGACGGTCGACAGTTCCTTGAGGCTGCGGCCGGTCAACGCGACCTGCGCCGCCAACTGCAGGCCGGTCAGAACGCCGTCGCCAGTGGTTGCGTAGTCAGCGAAGATGACGTGTCCGGACTGTTCGCCGCCGAGGCTGAAGCCGCCGTCGCGCATGCCTTCAAGAACATAGCGGTCCCCCACCGCAGTCTCACGCAAGGTGATTCCGGCTTCCCGCAGAGCGAGCTTCAGGCCGAGGTTGCTCATCACGGTGGCCACCAGTGTGCCGTCTTTCAGGCGCCCGGCCGAGTTGAGGGCAACTGCCATGATCGCCATGATCTGGTCGCCGTCCACCACGGTGCCCTCGTGGTCCACGGCGAGGCAGCGGTCGGCGTCGCCGTCGTGCGCAATACCGAGGTCTGCGCCGTGTTCCAGCACCGCGGCCTGCAGCATTTCGAGGTGGGTGGAACCGCAGCCCTCGTTGATGTTGTTACCGTCGGGGTCAGCGCCGATAACCACGATGTCCGCGCCGGCGTCGGAAAACACCTGGGGTGAGCAGCCACTGGCCGCGCCGTTGGCGCAATCCAGCACCACTTTGAGGCCGTCGAGCCGGTGCGGTAGTGACTGAAGGAGGTGGACCACGTAGCGGTCCTCAGCATCGGCGAAGCGCTGGATGCGGCCGACGTCCGGCCCAACGGGGCGGTGCCGGGGTGCGAGGAGTTCGGATTCGATCGCATCTTCGAGGGCGTCGTCGAGCTTTTTGCCGCCGCGCGCCAGGAACTTGATGCCGTTGTCCGGCGCCGGGTTATGGGAGGCGGAGATCATGACCCCGAAGTCAGCGTTCAGGTCAGCAACGAGGAAAGCCGCGGCCGGTGTGGGAAGGACGCCCGCGTCAAAAACGTCGACGCCGGCACTCGCCAGGCCGGCTTCCACGGCAGCGGCAATGAAATCGCCACTGGTACGCGGATCCCGCGCGATGACGGCGGTGGGGCGCCTGCCATCGGATTGCCGATGCCCCAGCACCACGGCCGCTGCCTGGGCAAGCTGCAAAGCGAGTTCTGCGGTGAGGAGGCCGTTCGCCAGACCGCGGACGCCATCGGTCCCAAATAATCTAGTCATCGTGGTTCATCCTAAGGGAGAAAAGTCCCGCACCCGGGAAGCGTCGAAGAACGCTGTTAAAGCGTTACGCCCGCCCGGCAGCAGCCGAGCGGGCGTAACGGGTGAAGCTGGTGAAATCAGCGCTTGTGGAGCCAAGAGCGAAAAATCGCCGAGGGGACCCAGGAATAACGCGCCAGCGGTATTCCTGGGGTAGGCGATTTTTACCTCTTGGAGTACTGAGGCGCCTTGCGTGCCTTCTTGAGACCGGCCTTCTTGCGCTCGATGACGCGGGCGTCACGAGTCAGGAAGCCTGCCTTCTTGAGGGCGGGGCGGTTGTTCTCGCGGTCAATCTCGTTGAGCGCGCGGGCAACACCGAGGCGCAGTGCACCGGCCTGGCCGGAAGGGCCACCGCCGTGGATGCGTGCAATGACATCATACGCGCCGTCGAGCTCGAGGAGCTTGAACGGATCGTTGACTTCCTGCTGGTGCAGCTTGTTGGGGAAGTAGTCAGACAGCTCGCGGCCGTTGACAATCCACTTGCCGCTTCCCGGTGTGACGCGGACGCGTGCAACAGCTTCCTTGCGACGGCCCACAGCGGCGCCGCCGACGGTCAGCGCGGGGCGCTCTTTGACGGGCGCGTCCGAGACGGCCGACGATTCCGAGGTGTAGCTGGTGAGCTCCTCGGTTGGTTCATTCAGCTCTTCAGTGTTCTGAGCCACGGTTCTCCTTGAGTGATTCTTAGTCTGTGGTGGCCAGGACTACTGAGCGACCTGGGTGATTTCGAAAGTCTGGGGCTGCTGGGCCGCGTGCGGGTGCTCTGCACCGCGGTAAACCTTCAGCTTGCCGATCTGCTGGGCAGCGAGGGAGGTCTTGGGCAGCATGCCCTTGATGGCCTTCTCCACAGCGCGTACCGGGTTCTTCTCCAGCAGCTCTGCGTAGTTGACGGACTTCAGGCCACCCGGGAAACCGGAGTGGCGGTAGGCACGCTTCTGTTCGAGCTTGGCGCCGGTGAGGGCAACCTTCTCAGCGTTGATGATGATGACGAAGTCGCCCATATCCATATGGGGGGCAAAGGTCGGCTTGTGCTTTCCGCGCAGCAGTGTTGCGGTCTGGCTGGCAAGACGGCCTAGGACAACGTCGGTGGCGTCAATGACGTGCCACTGGCGGTTGATGTCGCCGGGCTTCGGGGTGTACGTACGCACGGTTTTTGCCTTCGTTTCTTGTTCTACGGTGACGCCGGCATACGTGGAGAATGACCTCCAGATGCCAACGCAGCTGATGCATGCGTTACCGGAACTTCAGGTGAGGACTGAAAGCTACACCGGTGATCCCTGGGTTCTCGGCCATATCCGCGGACCAGGTAGCTCTGCAACTGAGCCGCACGCGGGCATGGACATATCGAGATGGGATACGCACAACGACTCTCAAGGTTAGCGCGGACGTGACCCCCGGGTCAAAACACGTCAGCCATACCCATCAGCATAGGATGGCAGGAGGTTCATCAAGGGGGTAGGGCGAAGAGTGCGGCTGGTCCAACTTGCGTCGCGCCGTTCTGCCGCCCGCCGCAGCCTTCTGGCCATTATTGCGCTGACCCTCGCAATGCTGACGGCGGTCCTCGCCGGCATCAGCGGCTTCACCCAGTTGGCCGCAACGGAGGCACTGCGCTCCCTCGCCTCAGCTTCCGGGGCCTCAGCCTCCGGCGCGCAGGGCTTCTTCCGCATCCACACCACCATCGCTGACGACGCCGCTGCGCAGCAGGCAGCCGCCGAAGCCGCTTTCGTCGAACTGGGACTTCCCAACGGCCTCGCCATCTCCACCGCACCGTATTCACCGCCCCGCCCGCTGGTGCCCTCCGGCGGCAGCGCCACCAACCTCCCGGCTGACCTCACCTTCCTGCCGGTCGGCTGGACACCGACGACGACGCCGGCAGCCGGCTCGCTCGCACCACTCACCTCGGGTGCCGCTAGTGAACTCAACAGAACGGGCCCCATTCCCGCTGCCCTGGAGGCTTCGACCGCGGAATCCCTCGGCCTCGCCGTGGGTGACACGTTCGCCGTGGAGGGTGCTGAGGGAACCGTCCGGCTCGAGCTGGTGGCAACCCTGAATCCCGTGGGCCCGGACGCCGCCTTCCTCGACCCGGTGCCCGTCCAGGGCGCGGAATCGGTGCCCACCGCCGTCGTCGTTCCTCCGCAGACCATTCCTGCGCTCAGTGGTGAGCCGAAAGTCCAGTGGGTGTTTACGGTGGATGCGGACTCGGTCTCAGCGGCGGAGCTGTCCCGGCTGGCTGAGGGGCTGCGTCAGCTGCCGCAGCGGCTGAGCGGCGATCCAGCAATCAACGACGGCGGCGTGATCCCGTCCGGTGAGCTCGCCGGCCTGCTGGCTTCCGCGGCGGATGCAACGCAGTCGGTCCGGGCTGTCCTTCCCATTACCCTGCTCTTGCTGGTGGCGCTGAGTGCGGTGACGGTGGTGCAGTTCGCGCGGCTCCTGGCCGATACGCGTGCTGTGGAGGACAAGTTGATCAGTGCCCGCGGCTCCACGACGGGTCAGCGCGCCGCCGTCGCCGCTTTCGAAGTGGTGCCGCTGGCCGTCGCGGGTTGCCTGCTCGGGTGGGTTGCCGCCGTCGTGCTGGGTCCGTTGCTTTCCACCGGCAGTGAGACAGAGTATGTCGAGGGGATGGGTGAGTTCGCCTCGGCCAGCTGGAGCGTGCCGGTGTTGTGCGCGGGGATCACGGCGCTGGTGTTCGTCGCGGTTGCGGTGCTCGACGCTCTGCGTGAGCACAGTCCGGGCGGAGATGCAGCGCGTACGGCACGGGTGGCCTCCTTCGGCGTGCTGGCGCTGCTCGTTGCTGCGACCGCGCTCTCGCTCTGGCAGTTCCTGCTGTACCGGTCGCCGCTGGTGGAGTCCGGCAGCGGCACCCTGAGGGTCAACCCGCTCGCCGCTCCCGCTCCTGCCCTGCTGCTCCTGTCCGGGACTGCGCTGGCTCTGGTCATCACCG
>NZ_JAROKN010000076.1:0-10075 GCF_029455255.1 Arthrobacter vasquezii
GGCTGCGCGCGGACCCGGCTCGCCCCGTGGGCCTGGCGCTGCTCGATCAGCGGAACCTCGCCGGCATCGGTAACGTTTACCGATGCGAGTTGTGTTTCCTCGCTGGGGAGCATCCGCTCACCCCGGTGGGCGAAGTCAAAAACCTTCCGCGGATGGTGGAACTCGCTCACCGGCTGCTCGAGGTGAACAAAGGCAGGTCAACGCGCGTCACCACCGGGTCCATGCTGCGTGACCCGCTGTGGGTGTACGGGCGGACGGACCGGGGCTGCCTGCGTTGCGGAACCCGCGTTGTGCGCAGCGAGCTCGGCGACAACGAGTTGGAGCAGCGGGTGCTCTATCACTGCCCGCACTGCCAGCCCGCGCGGGATACGGCGTGAGCATCATCCGCGCGCACATGACCATCCGCAGCACCCTGACCATCCGTACCATCCGCACTGACTACCGAGGGAGACCATGAGCTGGCTCAGCACGCTTCCAGGCTTCTTCGTTGCGCTGCTGGTGCTCCTTGGCCCCGGGCTGCTGTGGGGCGCCGTCTTCGGTCTGCGTCGCCTCACACTGCTTGCACTGGCCGGTCCGCTGAGCGTCAGTGCCGTGGTCATCGCCTCCGAGTCGGCCGCGCTGGCGGGCGTCCGCTGGTCGATTGTGCCGCTGCTCGGAGTCACCGCCGCTGTAGCACTCCTGCTCTGGCTCATCCGGCGACGCTTCGGGGAGGCGGTCGCCACGGACCCCGGCGGGCCACTGCGGCACTCGCTTGCTGCGTGGGCTGCTGCGGCGATCCCGGTCGGTCTGATCACGCTGTGGATCTTCGGTGACCCGGAAAACATCGCGCAGTCACACGACAACATTTTCCATCTCAACGCTGTCCGGTACATCGCGGAAACCGGCAACGCGTCCTCCCCGGACCTCGGATACCTGGGAACACGGGCGGCCACGTTCTACCCGGCGGGATGGCACGCCATCGTGTCGGTGGTCCTCCTGTCTTCCGGGCTGTCCGTACCCGCAGCCATCAATGTGGTGAACCTCGCCATAGTCCTGGCGATCTGGTGTATCGGGTGCCTTTTCCTGGTGACCCGTGTGACCGGCGAGCGCCGCACGGCCCTGCTTAGCGCCGCCGTGCTGTCCGGTGCCTACAGCAGTTTCCCCTACCTCCTGTATGAATTCGGCGTGGTCTATCCATTCATGCTGTCCATCGCCCTGCTGCCGGCTGTGCTCGGCCTGGTGGTGCAGCTGATGCGCGTCGGCGCACCGTTGCGTACGACGACGGCGGCCAACCTCCTGCTGCTGTTGGGGGTTCTGCCGGGGCTGGCTCTGGCGCACCCATCGTCGGTGGTCGGCGCACTCGGCCTCAGCCTGCCCATGGTGCTCGCGGCAGCGTACAGCAGACTTCGCCGCAGCGCTGAGCCGGCCTGGCGCACCCTCGTACCCACAGCGGTTTTCCTGGTGGTCCTCGCAGTTGTCTGGATGCGGATCCGGCCCTCGCGCGGCAGCTCGGACAACTGGAACGAACTCGGTAACGCCGGCGTCGCCCTGATCGAGGTGGTCCTGCACTCCCCGCTTTTCCGGCCACCAGCCTATTTGGTGGCGGCGCTGACACTAGTGGGTGCCGCCGTCGTACTCCGCCGCAAACGGCACCGCTGGACGCTTGCCCTGTACGGCTTCGCGGCGATGCTGTTTGTGGTCGCGAACTGGAAGGAAGCCCCGGACCTGCGGTGGATCGTGGCCGGCGTCTGGTACAACGACTACTTCCGGATCAGCGCCATGCTGCCGGTGGCTGGGATCATCATTGCCTCCCTCGGAGCGGTGGCCCTCGTCGACCTCGCGAAACGCCGGCCGAAGGTGCGTGCTCTCCTCCGTGAGGGGAGCAGGGAGCGGGGAGCCGCCGTCGTCGTCGTGCTGGTTGTTGCGGGTGTGCTGCTGGCGCCGCTGGGAGCGGTGCAGCGCGGGGTTGCGGAAGCGGCCGCGAAGTACCGGTTCACCGAGGATTCCCAACTGCTGACTGTCGATGAACTCGCGCTCATCGAGCGGCTGCCGGAGACTGTGGAGGAGGGGTCAGGCATTGTGGGGGTTCCGCTGACGGGGGCGTCGTTGTCCTACTCCTACACGGGAATCCCCACGCTGCTGCCGTACGGAACCCTACCTGCATCGGCCGCCGGCAAGATCATCTACGAGTCCCTGGACGAGCTCACCACCAATCCGGAAGTCTGCCCTGCGGCTCAGGAGATGGGGGTGGAGTACGTCCTCGATTTCGGGATCAGCTCCGTGCATCCGGGGAAAACGGAGGAAGTGCCGGGACTGCAGGATCTGAACCCGGAGAACGGCTTTGAACGCGTGGACAGCGAGGGAGAAGCTGCCCTCTACCGGATCGCGGGTTGTTGAGAGCGTGCCCGCTCCCAGTCCCGCTACCCTAGATAAGTGATGCAATCCCCTCTTCCCGTGCGCAACGGCGTGAACGCCACGCGGCTGCGGCTTCCCTCGGAGGGGCCGTGGGATACCGCGCTGGAGTACATCCTGGACCGCTGGAACCACGTGGACCCGGACGGAATTGCCGAGCGCTTTGACCGCGGTGAAGTGGTTGCCCTGGGCGGTGAGCGGCTTACCCGGGCAACTCCCCTCAACGAGCACACGTTCATTTGGTACTACCGGGAACTGCCGGTGGAGAAGCGCCTGCCGGTGGAGCTGAGCATCCTGCACCAGGACGAGGACCTGCTGGTTGTGGATAAACCGCACTTCCTGCCGACGACGCCGGGCGGCATGTACGTGGCGGAGTCGGCTCTGGTGCGGTTGCGGGTGCAGCTGGACCTGCCTGATCTGATTCCCATGCACCGCCTCGACCGGATGACCGCCGGAATCCTCATGTTCTCCATCAACCCGGCAACGCGCGGCGCGTACCAGCTCCTGTTCGAGAATCGCCGCATCCGCAAGGAGTATGAGGCCGCTGCTCCCATCGATCCGTCTTTGGAGCTCGACACTCATCCGCGCACCGTCCACAGCCGCATCGTGAAATCCCGCGACTACCTCCTCGCGCAGGAGGTCCCCGGTGACCCCAACGCGGAAACCAGGGTGCAGCTTGTCGGGGAGCACCACGGCGTGGGCCGCTACCGGCTGCAGCCGCACACCGGGAAGACGCATCAGCTGCGGCTGCATATGGCCGGCCTGGGCCTCGGAATTGTCAACGATCCGTTTTACCCGGTCCTGCAGCCGCAGCAGGAAGACGACTACTCGAAACCCCTGCAACTCCTGGCCCGGCACATTGAGTTTGTCGACCCGCTGTCCTCCCGGCCGGCGTCCTTCACGAGCGGGTTGGAACTGTCTTCGCTCGGGTGAGGTCCCAGAATCTGTGCCGGCAGCCGGTCATGCCTTGGCGTCCCGCTGTAAATTGGTACGGGTGGACCTGTCAACCATTGCCGAGTGGTCCCTCATGATCCATCCGGTCACGCTTCTGGTGGTCATCGCTGACGTTTTCGCGCCCATAATGCCCTCTGAATTCCTGGTCATCGCATCAGGCTCGCTTGCATCCGAGGGCTCAGTGCTCCTTTCCATCGCCCTCCTGACCGCTGCAACCGGCAGCCTGCTGGGGGACCTCGCTCTGTACCTGCTCTTCCGAAAAAAGCTGACACACTGGCTGGACCGCTTCCGCTGGGGCCGCGCCGTCCACCGCGGCATCCGCAACGCAGTCGAGAAGGCGGGCAAGTCCCCCACCTACGCCGGCCTGGTTGCTCTCCGGTTCCTTCCGGGCGGTCGGACAGCGGGTATTGCCGCTGCCGGGATCGCCGAACTGCCCCTGCGGCCTTTCCTGGGATTTGCCGCCGTGGGCGGGGTGCTGTGGTCCATCTGGCTGGTGGGCCTTGGGTACATCTCAGACGTCACAACCGGTTTCCCCATGTGGGCCAGTGCACTTCTGGGAATGGGGGTGGGTACTCTGGTGGGACTGATCATTGCAGCGTTCTTCGCGCTGAAGCAGCGCCGGGAGGTCCGAAAGACACATGAGCATGCCGACTCCGTCCAACCACCGGCTGCCCCAGGCTCCGCCCGTACCGCCCGGGGAGAACACCGAAGCGTCCCCTCCGCGGACCGAGACGAGCAGCGTCCTTGAGCGGCTGAAAGCCGCACAACCGAAGGCGCCGGTTTCCGCCGGAGATGAAAAACCAAGAACGACGACGGCGGCACCGCCGACCGCTGGTCCTGCTGCGACCGCCGGTCCCACAGCGCCCGCCGGTGCTGCTCCCAGCACAACCCGCACCCCGAACCAGACGCAGGACGACCAAGCGCAAGCACGTGAGAAGGCCCGCGCTGCGGAACTCAGGGCGGCGCGTGCAGAGAAGTTGAAAGCGGCCTCCGCCGCCGCCTCCGCATGGGCCGCCAAGTCAGGGAGACAGACTGCCGCCTGGACCGCGACCACCTCCCGCAGCGCTGCAGCAAACGTTCGGTCGTGGCGGGCTGACCAGGTACGACGCAATCTTGTCACCCTGACGGTGATCGGCGCACTGGTGGGAACCGCGTCCGTGGCCGGGTTCTTCGGTGGAACTGAAATCTGGACCAGTGAACTGCTGCGTCCCGACCTCACACTCGTCTCCCCCAGCCTCAACTCGCTGTACATCTGGGCCTTGATCGGGCTCGGCCTGATCGCCTACACCGTTCACCAATGGCTGCCCGGCCAGGCAGACAGCCCGCGGCACCGCCGGTTGGGCTGGGTGGTCATCGCCGCCCTGTTACTGAATCTTGCGTTGGCCCTGACCATTCAGGCGGAGCTTTATGCACCGAGCCTGATGGTGCACGGCGTGCTGCTGGTCCTGCTCCTGGTGTCGCTGCGCTGGCTGAACCGGTGGTCGGCCGCCACCCGGCTGGAAGGAACGCTGGTCGACGTACCGCTCGGCCTTTTCCTGGGCTGGACGGGCTTCACGGCGCTCAGCCATACCGCGGCGTTCCTGTCCCTTGAGGGGTTTTCCTGGCTCACGGAAAACGAGTTCGCCTGGGCACTTGCGGGCCTCGGCGTCGTCGTCGTGATGGGAAGTGCAGTCTGCTCGATGGACCGCGGCCGCATTGCGGTTGCCCTTGCCCT
This sequence comes from Arthrobacter vasquezii, assembly GCF_029455255.1. Taxonomy (NCBI): domain Bacteria; kingdom Bacillati; phylum Actinomycetota; class Actinomycetes; order Micrococcales; family Micrococcaceae; genus Arthrobacter; species Arthrobacter vasquezii. The sequence continues at coordinate 5,060 of NZ_JAROKN010000076.1, forward strand.
GGTGTGGGGCCTGGGCTGGATTATCGTGGAGCGGCTCATCGGGGAACCGCAGTCGCTGCCCACGGCCGCGGCGACGGCGCTGGCGGTCTTCCTCGTTCTCATCACCGCCGGATCACGCCGTCACCGCGTGGACCATTCCTATCGCCGGGCCCTGCGCCGTCACCAGACCGCCAACCTCCCACCGATTGACCTCGCTGATGATGACGACGATGAGTACGAATACGACGACGACCACCACGACGGTGAGGAAGTGCACGGCGGCCCGGCGCGGGCTTAGCCGACCGTGATCGCGATCTTCCCGCGCGTGTGACCCTCCATGTTGGCTGCAAAGGCTTCCGCCGCTCGCTCCAACGGATAGGTCTCGGCAAGCACCGGCTTCACCGTGCCGGCTTCGATCAGGTCAGCAAGCGTGGCGAGGTCGGCAGCTACCGGGCGCACAAAGACGTACCGCCCGCCGTGTTCCTTCACACCGGCGTCGGCAATGGATGCAACGCGCCCCTGCCGGGTGAGGTTGTCCAGTGATGCCTGCCAGTCGTCGCCGCCCACGAAGTCGACGACGGCGCTGACACCGTCCGGTGCAATCTCACGGACACGATCAGCGACGCCCTCGCCGTAGGAGACGGGTTCAGCGCCGAGTTCACGCAGGAAGTCGTGGTTCCGCTCGGACGCGGTGGCAATGACGCGGGCTCCGCGGCCACGTGCAATCTGGATGGCGAAAGTGCCCACGCCGCCAGCACCGTTGTGGATCAGCACGGTGTCACCGCTGGAGACGTCCAGCGCGTCCAGCGTCTGCAGTGCGGTGAGGCCGGTCAGCGGGACAGTTGCCGCCTCTGCCCACGAGAGGTTCGCGGGTTTGCGGGAGAGGGTTCGCACCGGCGCGGCGACACGCTCCGCGAAGGTTCCCTGGCCAACGGTGTCCATCCGGACGTAGCCCATGACCTCGTCACCAGCGGAAAATTCAGGAACTGCGGGGCCGGGCTGAACAACGACGCCGGAAACATCCCACCCCGGGATTACCGGGAAGTGCGCGGTGATGGCACCGTCAAGGTAACCCGCCATGACCTTCCAGTCCACCGGGTTGACCGATGCCGCTTTGACCTCGATGAGGACCGTGTCCGGGCCTACCTTCGGTTCCGGCTGGTCACCATACTCAAGGACGCCCGGGTCACCGTACGTTGAATAGAACACTGCTTTCACTGCTGATTCCTTCCATCGGGTACTGAGGACTCACTCGGTGGAACCCCGGACACCCGCGCGTCATTCCAGAATCGAACCGTGCATCGGGTCACAGTAGGTGCGGTAACTTCCTCAACGGTAGGCAGGGGCCGTCGTGAAGCGCAGTGAATAGTTGTCGAGGGTGCCCGGCAACGGTCCTCCGACATTCAGCCGCTTCGCCGACTCCAGCTGCAGCTCCGGTCCGTCCAGAACGTGGGCAAGGAAGGCGCTGGTCAGCATCAACACGAGGTGGCGTCCCGGGCACGCGGCAGGGCCTTCGCTGAAGGGAATAAGCGCCCAGTCGCCGTCGTCGTCGTTGTTCAGCCAGCGTTCCGGAGTGTACGCATCCGGCTGAGGGACGGTCCGCCGATCGCGATGGAAAAACGGAGCGTAGATGAGCACACCGCACTTGGCCGGCATGGTCCCCGCTTCCCAGGACACCTCCCCCGTGGACTGCCGCAGCACCATGGGCGTGGTCGGCCAGAGCCGCAGGGACTCCAGGACACAGGCCCGGAGCCAGGGGAGATACTCCCGCCGTGAGCGGTTTTCGGCGACTTCCCGAAGCGCCCTGGCTCGAACCTCCGGATGCGCCGCCACGGCAGCGAGCGCACGGAACGTTGCCATGCCGGCAGGATCGAAGGCGAACAGCCACTGCGGGATCTGCTCAACCGGCGCGGTGCTGTCCTGTGGGTTCATCCCCGACATCACAGACGCGAGGCTGCCCTGCGGTGCCGCCTGCATTCGATGCCCGACGGCGGCGAGAAACTGTGCGCGCAGTTTCCGTTTGCGGGGCTTCAGAAACGCCCAGTTTCCGTCAGCGCGGAGCTGGGCGAGCATATCCGTGAGTTCCTCGTCATGTGCGGCCGCATCCCCGAAGACCACCCGCCGAACCATCCGGTACCAGGACTGGATGAACTCATCCCAGGTCAACGCGCCGGACCTGCGCACCACGCGCAACAGATCCTCCGCCTCCTCGGCGACGATGGGAAGGAACGACTCCGCCAAGCGGTGCACAGGGCTTCCTGAATCCAACACCTGGTCCTGCAGAGCCCGCCGCACGCTCCGCTCCCTGCCCGAGGAGATGAGGGAGTTCCGCGGCTGGAAGTGCGACAGGGCTGCCTTCTTTTCGCTGCTGGCAGCGGCGAAAGGCTCCGGAGTTTCGGCAAGGATACGGTGCACGTCCCTGGGCTCCAGGACTATCGCCTGTCGGCGCAGCGGCAAGCGGAGGAGAACGGGCGAGGCCGGATACTTCGCCGCCAGCTGAGTGAGGGTGGCGACTGCCCGCTCATCGAGGTGCAACTTCTCTGCAAGCGCGACCATCCGTGGCCGCCGGATGATCGGTCCCTTGGCCAGGGTGGGCACAAACACCTTCGACAGGAAGGTTGCGGTTTCCCGGACTGTCAGCTGGGGCAGCGATTCAACAGAGCTCATACTCCACTGTCCCGGTGGATTGCTCACCCTGGCAACCACCACTTCCGCGCTGGCTGCAGCAACAACCGTCAGAGGATCGCAGATACTCCCGTGACCGCACGCCCCACAATGAGGGTATTGATTTCGAAAGAACCCTCGTAGGTGTAGATTGCCTCGGCGTCCGCGAAAATCTTCGCCATCTTGTAGTCCGTCACGATCCCGTTGCCGCCGAAGATCGACCTGCCCATTGCCACCGTCTCCCGCATCAGCGATGACGTGTAGGACTTCGCGAGCGCGGCCTGCGCCATGTCCGCTCCGCTGCGCTGCTCCTGCTGCTGTCCTTCGTGCAATCCGCGGTGCTCGTCTTCCTGCAACTGCGCAACCCGCGCCATCATGCCGAGGCTCGCGGTGGTGTTGCCCAGCATGCGCACCAGCTGCTGCTGGATGAGCTGGAAGCTCGCCAGCGGACGCCCGAACTGATGGCGCTCGACGGCGTAGGCACGCGCAGCGTCGAACGCCGCCAACTGCTGGCCCACCGCCTGCCAGCCCACCAGGATGCGGGAACCGCGCAGCAGGTGCTTGGTGTCAGTGAAAGTGTTGATTCCTGCGAAGCGGTCTGCTTCTGACACCCTGACGTTGTCCAGGATGATGTCCGCGTTCTGCACCGTCCGCAGCGCAATCTTGTTCTCGATGGCCGTCCTGGTAACCCCGGGCAGTGTGGCGTCCAGGATGAAGCCCCGCACGGCGCCGTCCGCGGTGTCCCGCGCCCACAAGAGCATGTAGTCGCAGAACGTTCCGTTTCCAATCCAGCGCTTTGCGCCGTTCAGGATCCAGGTGTCCCCGTCCCGCGTTGCGGTGGTTGCCATGCCGCCCGCCACATCGGACCCGTGCTGGGGCTCGGTGAGGGCAAAGGCACCCGTGATGGTGAGGTCCATGGCATCGTTCAGCAGCCGTGCCTTCTGATCCTCTGTCCCGAACTCGTGCAAGGCCTCAACGAAGAGATCGTGATGCACCATGAAGAACGTTGCCAGCGACGTATCGGACCGGGTGAGTTCGGCGATGACCATGCCGCTGAACAGGTAGCTGTACCCCTGTTGGACCGGCGTACTCAGGTTCAGGGCGGCAAGTTTGGGCAGCACCTCCAACGGAAATTCCGCCCGGTTCCACCAATCGGTGGCGAACGGCGCCACTTCCTTGGCGAGGAAGTCCCGCACGTCCTGCAGCTTCGCCCGTTCGGCGTCACTGAGCAGGGACTCGAATCCGTAGAAGTCTGCGGATGGGAGGCTGCTCTCCATTGAGCTGTCCTTTCGGGTGTTCTCAGAAATCAAGAGGATCTACTTCGGTGCCATGCGGATGGCACCGTCAAGCCGGATGGTCTCGCCGTTCAGCATCTGGTTCTCAACGATGTGCGCAACCAGCGAAGCGTATTCGGTGGCCTTGCCGAGCCTGGATGGGTGCGGCACCTGCTTCCCGAGGGAGTCCTGGGCCTCCTGCGGCAACCCGGCCATCATGGGGGTTTCGAAGATGCCCGGGGCGATGGTCATGACCCGGATGAAGGACCGCGCGAGTTCACGCGCAATCGGCAGGGTCATCGCCGCAACAGCACCCTTGGATGCCGAGTACGCGGGCTGCCCAATCTGCCCGTCGAACGCCGCGACGGATGCCGTGTTGATGATGACCCCGCGCTCGTTCGTGCCGGTCGACGTCTGTACCGGCTCGGTGGCTACCATGGCGGCCGCCGCCAGCCGCAGCACGTTGAAGGTGCCGATCAGGTTGATGCTGATGACCTTGTTGAACTGCTCCAGCGGCAGCACGCCGTCCCTGCCCAGTACCTTGCCGGGCGTTGCCACTCCTGCGCAGTTGACAACAATGCGCAGCGGGCCCAGCTCAACCGCCGCGTCCACCGCAGCCTGAACCTGTTCCTCGCTGGTCACGTCAGCAGGAACAAACCGCGCCCGCGCCCCCAGCGACTGGGCAAAATCTGCGCCATCCGACTGCGGAAGATCCAGGATCACCACTGATGCGCCGTCGTCATACAGCCGCTGCGCCGTCGCCCGGCCGAGCCCGGACGCTCCGCCGGTCACCAGGGCTACCGTTCCTGCACACTCCATGACATCTCCTTTGCGTCGGGGGTCGATTCGAGGGGTGAGTCGAAGACTCAGCTGCGAACACTCCTTCGAGCCTACTGTGATGCAGCACACCGCAGCATCCACCGGCCGCCGCACTGTGCATAGTGCTCAAACATAAGGACGACGGCGCCCTTTAGGGTGGCTCTATGCCCACAGAACTGCCCGCCGAGAAACTCCCTGAAGAACATCGGGAAGCACAACTGCGCGCCGCAGCAGCCGCCGCGTCCGTCCCCGCGGCCTTCGGCCACCGGCTGCTCGGCCT
>NZ_JAROKN010000077.1:0-9963 GCF_029455255.1 Arthrobacter vasquezii
ACAGGACGTGCACGCGGTGGTCTCCCGCACGGTCTGCGGGCGCCGCGGATCTCGATCGAGCCCGGCCGCGCCATTGCCGGACCAAGCACCTTCACCCTGTATACCGCCGGCACCACCAAGACGGTGCAGGCGGACGTCGACGGCGCCTCCCACCCCCGCCGCTACGTCTCAGTTGACGGCGGAATGAGTGACAACGCTCGCCCGGTGCTGTACGACGCCGACTATTCGGCCGTGGTTGCATCACGCACCTCCGCAGCGGAGCCGGTGCTCTCGCGCGTTGTCGGGAAGCACTGCGAAAGCGGTGACATCGTTGTGCGCAGCGTCTACCTGCCCGGCGACACCACGCATGGAGACCTGCTTGCGGTGCCGGGAACAGGCGCCTACTGCTGGTCGCTGGCCAGCAACTACAACTACCTCACCCGACCCCCTGTGGTCGCAGTGAAGGACGGCGAGGCACGCATCATCGTGCGCGGCGAAACCGAAGAAGACCTCCTCTCGCGCGATGTGCTGCGCAAGACGGGAAACGACCGAGCAACTCTGGAAGCAGGAGCCTGATCGATTTGATGAATGCCCCCCACACCACCGTTTCCGACGGCACACTGCGTGTGGCCCTGCTGGGCTGCGGAAACGTCGGTTCGCAGGTTGCGCGGATCCTCCTCGAGGACGCCGACAACCTGGCCGCCCGCATCGGTGCGCGCCTGGAGCTCACCGGCATTGCGGTGCGATCCATCGACGCACCCCGTGAGGCCGAGCTCCCCAGGGAGCTGTTCACCACGGATGCGGAATCCCTGGTGGAGGGAGCGGACATCGTCATTGAGCTCATGGGCGGAATTGAACCCGCCCGCACCCTGATCCTGCGGGCGATCGACCACGGAGCCACCGTGGTCACCGGCAACAAGGCACTGCTCGCCCAGGACGGGCCCACCCTCTACGAGCGCGCGGACGCGGCGCACGTCCAGCTGTCCTACGAGGCCGCCGTCGCCGGAGCCATTCCCATTCTCCGCCCGATCCGCGACAGCCTCTCGGGAGACCGCATCACGCGCGTCCTCGGTATTGTCAACGGGACCACGAACTACATCCTGGACCAGATGGACTCCACCGGCGCCCAGTTCGCCGATGCACTGGCCGACGCGCAGCGCCTCGGTTACGCCGAGGCCGATCCCACGGCGGACATCGAGGGATATGACGCCGCTGCCAAAGCGGCGATCCTCGCCTCCCTGTCCTTCCACACGCGCTTCGCGCTGGAAAACGTGCACTGCCAGGGCATCACCTCCGTCTCGGCGGAGGACATCTCTGCGGCCAAGGACGCCGGCTACGTCATCAAACTGCTCGCCATTGCGGAGCTGCTGAAGGATGAAGCGGGCGACGACGGCGTCAGCGTCCGCGTGCACCCCACCCTCCTGCCGCGTGAGCATCCACTCGCCGCGGTGCGCGGAGCGTTCAACGCGGTCTTCGTCGAAGCGGAGAACGCCGGCGAGCTCATGTTCTATGGCCAGGGAGCCGGCGGAACACCGACCGCCTCCGCCGTCCTCGGAGATGTGGTCAGCGCCGCCCGCCGCATGGTGCTTGGCGGTCCGGGCCGAACCGAAACAACGACGGGCCACGTCCCTGCGCTCAGCATCGACATGGTGAACACGAGCTATTACATCGGCCTGGACGTGGCGGACCAGCCCGGCGTGCTCGCTCGGATCGCGCAACTCTTCGCCGAGCACGGCGTCTCGATCGAGACCATGCGGCAGACTATCCACCCGGCGAGCGACGTCGGGGCGGCGAGCGCGGAACTGCGCATCGTCACACACCGGGCCACCGAATCCGCGCTGGCAACAACTGTGAAACATATCCAGGACCTGGACGTCATCAATGCAGTGACCTCCGTCCTCCGAGTAGAGGGACTCTGATGGCTCACCAATGGCGCGGGGTTATCCGCGAGTACGCTGACCGTTTGCCGGTGACGGAGTCCACGCGCGTGATCACGCTGGGTGAAGGTGGAACGCCGCTGGTGCACGCACCGGCGTTGTCGGAGCTCACCGGTTGCAGCGTGTACCTGAAGGTCGAGGGGATGAACCCGACCGGTTCCTTCAAGGACCGGGGCATGACCATGGCCATCACCGCGGCTGTTGAAGCCGGGGCGAAGGCCGTCGTGTGCGCCTCCACTGGCAACACTTCGGCGTCCGCTGCGGCTTACGCAACGCAGGCCGGTCTGACCTGCGCGGTATTGGTGCCGGACGGCAAGATCGCCATGGGCAAACTCAGCCAGGCCATAGCCCACGGCGCAGAGCTGTTGCAGGTGCACGGCAACTTCGACAACTGCCTCGATGTGGCCCGGAAACTGGCGGAGTCCTACCCGGTGTTCCTCGTGAATTCCGTGAACCCCGCACGCATCGAGGGCCAGAAGACAGCCGCCTTCGAGGTTGTTGATTCCCTTGGCGACGCCCCCGACTATCACCTGCTGCCTGTGGGCAATGCGGGAAACATCACCGCCTACTGGAAGGGCTATAAGGAGTACTCGCAGCCCTATACCTCTCCCACAGCAGGGGAATTGCCCGCGGTATCGACTCGCACCCCCATCATGTGGGGCTTCCAGGCCGAAGGGGCATCGCCGCTGGTGAAGGGCTACCCCGTGACTGAGCCGGACACCATCGCCACCGCCATCCGCATCGGCAATCCGGCGTCCTGGGACCAGGCCATCACCGCGCGGGATGAATCGGGCGGGCTCATCGAGGCGGTGACCGATGAGGAGATCCTCGAGGCGCACCGCTGGCTTTCGTCCCGTGAGGGCGTCTTCGTGGAACCGGCGTCGGCTGCCGGCGTTGCGGGCCTGATCAAGAAGCACACAGCCGGAGACGTCCCGGAGGGCAAGACCATCGTCATTACAGTCACGGGGCATGGCCTCAAGGACCCGCAGTGGGCGCTCAAGGCGGCGGACGGTTCTGACGTTGAGCCCACCAAGGTGGAGTTCGACGTCGTCAGCGTTGCAGGGGCGCTGGGCCTGGCGGACTCGCACGTGGGCCAGCGGGCAGATGCTTAGCGGAGCGCCGGCCATGACTGAGGCCATGGTTGCGTCCGGGCAGGAGGTTTCGGTGGAAGTTCCGGCAACCAGCGCCAACCTCGGCCCCGGTTTCGACAGCCTGGGGCTGGCCGTGACGCTCTACGATTCCATCCGTGTCCGGACCACCGAAACCGGCACGACGACGGTGACGGTCACCGGAGAGGGCGAGGAGTCCTTGCCGCGGGACGAGACGCACCTGGTTGCAGCAACTATCCTCGGCACGCTGGAGCGTGCAGGGTTCGCCAGCCCCGGCCTGGAAATCGAGACACGGAACGTGATTCCCCATGGCAGGGGCCTCGGGTCTTCCGCGGCGGCAATCGTCTCCTCCGTTTTGGCGGCCAACGCGATTCTTCCCGAGTCCGCCCGGATGGATGCGCGCGCTGTCCTGCAACTGTGCTCCACGCTCGAGGGACACCCGGACAATGTGGCACCGGCGCTGCTGGGTTCACTAGCGGTCTCGTGGGAAACGGGTCGTGCCTACCAGAGCACCATCCTCCCGGTGCATCCTGATGTAGTGCCTGTTGTCGCCATTCCCGCCAGCGAACTGTCGACAGAGGCAGCGCGTGCCCTGTTGCCCGCTTCCGTACCGCATAACAGCGCGTCATCCAACGCCGGCCGCGCCGCCCTGCTGGTGCACGCGATGACAAACTCGCCCGAGTTTCTCTTCGATGGGACCAGGGACCTGCTGCATCAGGATTACCGCGCCCAGGCCATGCTGCACAGTGCCACACTGATGCGGGCGTTGCGATCCGAGGGCTTCGCCTCGGTGATCTCCGGCGCCGGGCCTACAGTAATGACGCTTGCCGTGGGTCAGGACCAGGCAGCCGCGGTCATCGAGGCGGTCCAGCGCATCGTCGTCGGTGCGGATGAGGGTATTGACTGGCGTGTTCTACGGCTGAACGTGGACACAGAAGGTGCTAAAGTGAAGGTGCACCAACGGTAATTGCCTGCTTGAATCGTTGACGTTCATCACGCACCGATCTTACGAAGACAGTTCCGTATTCAGATGTGCTTCTGTTGATCTGGCCGTCATCTTCTGTGACCGTCGTGAAACTGCCTGTGTGTCAGCAGTGGCTCAATCTCAGGTGTACCTCCCAGAACCTGATGCGGCAGCAGTCACATCGTGACTGCTACGCACTGGGGCTCGAGGTCTCCAGCACGCTCGGCCACGCCGGAAAGCATCCGGCCAGCACCGAAACCTTAGCTTCCAACTCTTCTGACTTGGCGGCGGGCAAACCAAAACCGCGATCCACATCAGAGATGGATCGCCCGACGAGGGGGAAGGAATCCTTCGTGACTCAAACCACTGACCTGCCGACAGGCGTGGATACCCAAGCCGCCGAAACGAACGGCGCACCAGCTTCCAAAAGTTCCGGGCTTGCCGGACTGAAGCTCGCCCAGCTGCAGGCGCTTGCCGGTCAGCTTGGTATCACCGTAGGTTCGCGGATGCGCAAGGGTGACCTCGTGGCCGCAATCTCCGACCACCAGCGCGGCGCGGCAGTGGCAGACCGCCCCAAGGCGACGTCTGCACAGGCTCCGGCACACGAGAATGCATCGTCTTCGTCAGGCAACGCTGCTGCACAGAACGGTGCCGGTGCTGCATCGCAGGAGCAGGCAGCTGAGCCTGCCGAGCGGCCAACCCGCACCCGTAACCGTAATAGGCGGGCGGGAAGCGACGGCGTCGTAAAGACGGAGCAGGCTGCCTCTGACAGTGCGCAGGGCAATCAGGCTGTGGGCTCCGCGGCCGAGTCCGAGGGCGGGGCCGTCCAGGAGAATTCCGGAGCTGATTCGGAAACTCCGGATCGAGGCCGCCGCAGCCGGGACGGGCGCCGTGGGCGACGCACCGAGTCTGAGGCACAGGGCAGTGCGCAAGCATCTGAGACCGACGGTGCCGAGCAGGGCGCGCAGCAGAATGCTGAGAACTCCGAGGGTTCGGATAGCCAGGGCGAGCGCCGCAATGACCGCCGGGACCGCAACCGCGACCGCAACGAGCGACGCTCCAATGACGATCGCCGTTCAACCGAAGACAACCGCGATAACCAGAACGACCGGGACAACCGGAATGATCGCGGAGACCGTGGCGACCGTGACAACCGTGGCGACCGGGACAACCGGAATGACCGTGACCGGGACAACCGCGGCGACCGCGACGAAGGCAACAGCCGCAACCGGCGCAACCGTAACCGCAACAACCGCGAGGATGACCGCAACAACCGGTTCCGCGACCGCAACGAGCGCCGTCGGGGGCGCAGCAACCAGAACCCGGACGTCGACGACGTCGAGGTCACCGATGACGATGTCCTGCTGCCCGTTGCAGGCATCCTGGACGTCCTCGAGAACTACGCATTCGTGCGCACCTCCGGTTACCTGCCAGGAGCCAACGACGTTTACGTCTCTCTTGCCCAGGTCAAGAAGTACGGGCTGCGCAAGGGCGATGCCGTAGTCGGTGCCATCCGTGCGCCGCGCGAGGGCGAGAGCCAGAGCAGCACCCGCCAGAAGTTCAACGCGCTCGTCCGGTTGACCTCCATCAACGGCAAGAACCCTGAAGAGCTGAAGGACCGCGTGGACTTCGCGAAGCTCGTTCCGCTCTACCCCTCCGAGCGCCTGCGCCTGGAGACCGAGCCCAAGAAGATCGGTCCGCGCGTCATTGACCTGGTGGCGCCGATCGGCAAGGGCCAGCGTGGACTCATCGTGTCGCCTCCGAAGGCCGGCAAGACCCTGATCCTGCAGGCTATTGCCAACGCCATCACGGTGAACAACCCGGAAGTGCACCTCATGATGGTGCTCGTGGACGAACGTCCCGAGGAAGTCACCGACATGCAGCGCACGGTCAAGGGTGAGGTCATCGCCTCTACCTTCGATCGCCCGGCTGACGACCACACGACCGTTGCCGAACTCTCGATCGAGCGCGCCAAGCGCCTCGTCGAGATGGGAATGGACGTCGTCGTACTCCTTGACTCGATGACCCGCCTGGGACGCGCCTACAACCTGGCAGCACCTGCCTCGGGCCGTATTCTCTCCGGCGGCGTCGACTCGGCGGCCCTGTACCCGCCGAAGCGCTTCTTCGGTGCAGCCCGCAATATCGAGAACGGCGGCTCGCTGACCATTCTCGCCACGGCGCTGGTGGAGACCGGTTCGAAGATGGATGAAGTGATCTTCGAAGAGTTCAAGGGCACCGGCAACATGGAACTGCGACTGTCCCGCAACCTCGCGGACAAGCGCATCTTCCCCGCGGTCGATGTCAACGCATCCGGTACCCGGCGCGAGGAGAACCTGCTCTCGCCGGACGAGGTCAAGATCATGTGGAAGCTTCGCAGGGTCCTTTCCGGACTGGAGCAGCAGCAGGCACTCGAGCTGCTCACCAACAAGATCCGGGAGACGCAGTCGAACGTCGAGTTCCTCATGCAGGTCCAGAAGACCACGCTTGGATCAAAAAGCGACAACGATTAGTTGAGTAGCCGTTCGAGACATGCCGGCCGGCATGTCTCGAACGGCTTCGCGCGTTAAACCACCCACCACCGCTCGAATCCGATACTGAAGGTTGTGTCCGCCATGTTTGAGTCCATTCAGGGCCTGCTCGATGAGCACGCCGAGCTGCAGGTCCGGCTGTCTGATCCGGCCGTCCACACAGACCAGTCCCTGGCTCGCAAGCTTGGCCGGCGCTATGCCGAACTCAGCGGCATCGTGGAAGCGCACACACGGTGGCAGGCCCTGGAAGATGATCTTGAAGCCGCCCGTGAGATGGCCGAGGACCCTGAATTCGCTGCCGAGATCCCCGAGCTTGAGCAACAGTTGGCTGCCGCGCAGGAACGTCTGCGACGGCTGCTGATCCCACGTGATCCCAACGACTCCCGCAACGTCATCATCGAGGTCAAGGGTGGCGAAGGAGGAGACGAAGCCGCGCTGTTTGCCGGCGATCTCCTCCGGATGTACACCCGGTACGCCGAATCCCGCGGCTGGAAGACCGAGCTCATTTCCGCCAATGAATCCGATCTCGGCGGGTACAAGGATGTCCAGATGGCCATCAAGGGATCATCGAATGACCCTGCCGAAGGCGTGTACGCGCGGTTGAAGTTCGAGGGCGGAGTTCACCGGGTGCAGCGCGTTCCGGTCACGGAGTCGCAAGGGCGGATTCACACCTCGGCAGCCGGAGTACTGGTACTACCCGAGGTTGATGAGCCCGAAGAGGTGGAAATCAGTCAGAACGACCTCAAGATTGACGTCTACCGGTCGTCCGGGCCGGGCGGCCAGTCGGTGAACACCACGGACTCCGCCGTGCGCATCACCCACCTTCCTACCGGCATCGTCGTTGCCATGCAGAACGAGAAATCCCAGCTGCAGAACCGGGAGGCAGCCATGCGCGTGCTGCGCTCTCGCATCCTCGCTGCCAAGCAGGAAGAGATCGACGCCGCGAACTCTGACATCCGCAAGTCCCAGGTGCGCACCATGGACCGGTCAGAGCGGATCCGCACCTACAACTTCCCCGAAAACCGCATCGCTGATCACCGCACGGGCTACAAGGCGTACAACCTCGACGCCGTCATGAATGGTGAGCTCGAACCGGTAGTACAGTCCGCCATCGAACTGGACGAACAGACCCGGCTCGACGCCATCGGCGACGACGCGTAGGAGAGTCGGCACAGCATGGAGTCGCTGGCGGATGCCCTGCGCGAAGCTGCGTCGACGCTGGCTGAGGCGGGTGTGCCGAGTCCGAGGGTCGACGCGGAACTCCTCGCCGCGCACCTCATGGCTGAGAGTGTGGGTCGGGTGCGTGCCCTCGCCTTGATCGGGGCTGCGGTGCCGGAGGGGTACGGCGAACTCGTTGCCGAGCGGGCCCAGCGGGTGCCGCTTCAACACATCACGGGCATTGCGTACTTCCGCGGTCTGGAGGTTGCAGTGGGACCTGGCGTCTTCATACCACGCCCGGAGACGGAGGCGGTTGCCCAGCTTGCCATTGATGCGGCGCGGGGTATCTCCGGGGCGCGCGTGGCGGACCTTGGAACCGGGTCCGGCGCCATAGCAGGCTCGATTGCGCAGGAGGTGCCCGACGCGGACGTTTATGCGGTTGAACTGAGCGACCTGGCGTTGGCATGGGCGGAGCGCAATTTGAAGCCGCACGGTGTCACCCTGGTCAACGGCGACTATGCCGCGGCGCTCAGCGAACTGAACGGAACGTTCGACGTCGTCGTCTCTAATCCTCCCTACATCCCAACCGATGCGGTTCCTCGCGACCCCGAAGTTGCTGAGCACGACCCGGAGATTGCACTGTACGGGGGAAGCGCCGACGGGCTGCGCCTACCCCTGGCCGCTGCAGCTGCGGCCGTGCGCCTCCTGAAGCCCGGCGGTTATTTCGTGATGGAACACGCCGAGGTGCAGGCAGAAGCACTGATGCGGATACTGGGCGCAGACCCGTCGTGGAAGACTGTCTGCACGCACCAGGACCTTACTGAGCGGGACCGTGCAACATCGGCAATTCGAACCGACGTGCTGTAAATGAAAGGATGGCTGGCGTGAGTGCCACCTTCGATTGCTCCGACTCCACCGAACGCAGTGAGGGAATTGCGCGTGCCCAACGTGCGCTTGCCGCAAAGCAGTGCGTGGTGATTCCCACCGACACCGTGTACGGCATTGCCGCGGATGCCTTCACACCGCAAGCCGTTGCCACGCTGCTCGCATCCAAGGGCCGCGGCCGCAGCATGCCGCCGCCGGTTCTCATTCCACGCCTCCAGACAATGGACGGGCTGGCAACCGACATCAGCCTTGAAGCCCGCAGGCTCGCCGAGGAGTTCTGGCCGGGCGGCCTCACCCTCATCTGTCATGCCCAGCCGTCGCTCACCTGGGACCTTGGCGACACGTTCGGCACTGTGGCCCTTCGCATGCCGAACGACCGCGTTGCGTTGGACCTCCTGATCCTGACGGGTCCGCTCGCCGTCTCCTCGGCGAACCGCACGGGGCAGCCGGCGGCTGCTACCGCGGCTGATGCCTATGCCCAGCTGGGAGACGCGGTGGAGGTCTACCTTGAAGACGGTGCACGCTCAGCCGACGCCGGTGCGTCCACCATCGTGGATACCACCGGAGATCTGCCCGTCGTGGTTCGCGAGGGCGTGATTTCGTTCGAAGAGCTGCGCGCTGTGGTTCCCGGGGTCGTACGTGGAACCGCCGGTGACGACGCCGGTGCAGAGGACGGGAGCGCGGAAGAGGAACGCGGCACGGAAGAAGAACCTGCGGGCCCGCCGGACGCGACGCCCGCTGAAAGCCAGCCCACTAGCGAGGACCGCGTCGACGAGCCCCGGCCTCCTCAAGGATCGAACTGACGCGGGCAGGAAGGGCGACGCCCTGCCGGGCAACCCAGCCGGCAACCTGATCCTGGCCGAACCACATCAGCTCAACGCGCCGGATCGACCCGTGCAGGCGTTCCTTCAGAAGTGCGGATACCCCGTATCCCGTGCGCAGGATGAGCCGACAGAGAAATGCCGGAAGAACCAGGGGAGTGCCTCCGGTGGCCTCGAGCACCGTGCGCACGGTCATCCCTTCCCAGGGCTGCAGCACCACCTCCGGAAGCTGGCCCTGATGCAGACCAACCGTGCGGACAAGCTCCGCGAGCGCGTCGACCGAGGAGACCGGGCTGGGTGCGGTGCCGGGTGAGGCGACCGATGCCAGCGGTGAGGCAGCGAGCCGGGCCAGTGCCGTCGTCGTCGGCCGTTCAAGGCCCTGGACGGAGGTGGCGCGCACCGAGACAATTTCAAGCGTGCCGAAGGGGCCGAGTCCAAGCGCCTGTTCCCCGAGCGCCTTGCTCCGAGAGTAAGGGGAAAAGGGTGCAGTGTCCGGCGATTCGTCGAGGACCGGACGGTGCCCCTGCACGGCCGCGCTGCTGAGGTGCACCAGCCGATGAACCCCCGCCGCGGCGCACGCGC
>NZ_JAROKN010000078.1:0-9840 GCF_029455255.1 Arthrobacter vasquezii
TCCGGACCGGCGAAGGGGGCCATGCCGGCACGGTCATCCTCTTCGGCTCCCGCGGAAGCGACGTCCTCGTCGGCCGCAACGTCTGGTGCAGGCGCAGCCTCCGGTGCGCCGGCAGCAGTCTGAGCGTCCTGGCTTACGCCCGTTCCAGCGCTCCCGGAATCGGCGAAGTCATCTGCAGGCCCCGCGCTGCGTGTTGCTCGACGGCTGCGCGTCGGGCGGGATCGGCGGGGAGCTTCTTCGGCCGCCGGCACTTCGGGAGCACCGGCAGACTGAACATCCGGCGCAACAGTTTCCGTGGCAGCAGGCTCAACTGCTGCTGGGGGTTCTACTGCCGACCCTCCGGTAGCCCCCTCCACGGTGGCTGCCTTCGTTGCCACACGACGACGGCGGACGGGCCGCTCCGGCGAGGAACCGGTCTCATCCGGCGCCTCCGCTGAGGCCGCGGACGGCTCAGGACTCACATCGGTCGCGGATTTGCGGGTACGCCGGGTGCGCGCGGGCTTCTTTTCTGCTGCGGGTGCATCGCTCGAAAACTGGCCCTCTTCGACGACAGCTTCGCCGGTCGGGGCGTCAGTAGAAGTTCCGGAAGCACCGGCGTTTGAACCGACCGACGGCGGCTGGGATGGGGACTCGGGCAGGCTGACCTCAGGCTGTGACGCCCGCCGGGAAGTCCGGCGGCGCGCGGGTTGCGCGGCCTCTTCACCGTCAGCGGCCGCCGGTACGGCTTCCGGAGGCTCAGCTACGTCCTCATTTTTCCTGCGGCGGGTACGCGGCGCCTTGAGCACCGGCGCTTCCTGCTCAGCTGTGTCCGTCAGGACCTCTGAGGTGTCTGATGCGTTTGTATCCATATTCGGCTGTGCTCCACCCCCGCGAACGGCGTCCACATTCCGTCGCCGCGAGGCGCTTGGTCGGGTGTCCGCGGCGTGAGTGCACGCGCCACCCGGAAGTCGTTATTGTATCGTTCGAGGTCGCGCCAACCATGGGGCGCGGCATCACTCGAAGACCAGTGGCGCTTTTCCTGCCCGATCGCTGAAAACCAGCGCGGGTCCTGCCCGGCGGATTCTGCGGGGTTCACCATGAAGTGCCAAATCCGCAGGAGCGTCGCCGGCAGAACCGGAAGCCTGTCACTGGACCGGCACCGGAATGTGGTTCCCGCACCAGCCACGTTCATTGTCTCACACGCCCATCACCACCGCCTGTACCGGCCGCTAGACTCGCTGGTGGCAAACAAGCCGGCACAGCGATACCGAGGAGGGGCGCATGCCCGAGGACGCCCGGACAGAGCCGGCGGGTTGGAGCGGAAGCACTCAACCTGCGTTGGCCGGCGACCGCGGTATGGCGTGGTTGATGGCCGTGTGCGGCGTCGTCGGCTTTCTGGCCTCGGGGCAACTGGTCCTGGAACGGATCGCGCTGTACGAGAATCCGAACTACGTGACGTCCTGCGACATCAGCCCGTTTGTCTCCTGCGGCGAGGTGTTCCGCACCTGGCAGGCGGCGTTGTTCGGGTTTCCCAATCCGCTGATCGGCCTTGTTGCCTTCACGATCATCCTCACGACGGCGATGGTCCTGTTCTCGGGTGCGCGTCCGGCCCGCTGGTACTGGCGCGGCCTGCAGATCGGAGTCAGCCTCGGGTTCATTTTTGTCGTCTGGCTTTGGAGCCAGGCGCTGTTCGTGATCCACATCCTGTGCCTGTACTGTATGGCGGTGTGGGCAGTTCTGATCGTCCTGACTGTCCTGCTGACGGCGCGGAACATCATCCGTGGAGATCTTCCGGCGCCCGGAGGCATACGGCGGTTCCTTGCCGAATGGGCCTGGCCGCTCACCGTGCTGCTGCTCGTAGCGACCGCGGCCTCTGTGTTCTTCAGTTTTTCCCGGGCATTCCTCGGCTGAGCTGTGTCCGGCGGGTTAGAGCTTAGGCAGCTGACCCGTGGCCGAAGGCACCTCACCGGGCAACGGACGCGCCACGGGCACCTTGGTTCCGAGCACCTGCTCCACTGTGTCCTGTGCAACCTTCCGGGCAGTCAGCCCGACACGCTCCAGAACCTCGCTGCGTGAGCCATGGTCAAGGAATTCCACCGGCAGGCCAACCTCGTTGAGTGCCGTATCCACGCCGGCAGAGCGCATCTCCTGCCGAATGCGCGAACCGACGCCGCCGGCACGCACCCCGTCCTCGATGACGACGACGATGCGGTGCTCGGCAGCAAGCTCTATGACTGAGCGGGCCACCGGCAATACCCACCGCGGATCGACGACGGTGGAACTGATCCCCTGGGCCCCCAACCGGTTGGATACATCAAGCGCGAGTTCGCTCATGGCTCCGACGCTGACAATCAGGACATCATTCTGGCGGGAACCGGCCGGTCTGCGGCAAAGGACGTCCACCCCGTCGGAGAGCCGTTCAACAGCCTCAACCTCGACACCGACGTTACCCTTCGAGTAACGCACCACCGAGGGTGCATCGCCGATGGCCACCCCCTCGCGGAGTTCCTCCCGAAGCCGGGTGGCATCACGAGGCGCCGCCAGATGCAGCCCCGGTACGATCTGCAGCATCGAGAGATCCCACATACCATGGTGGCTCGCGCCGTCCGGCCCGGTAACTCCGGAGCGGTCCAGCACAATGGTCACGCCCGCCTTATGGAGGGCGACATCCATCAGAAGCTGATCGAAAGCACGGTTCAGGAAGGTGGCGTACAGCCCGATCACCGGATGGAGGCCGCCAAAAGCCATGCCGGCTGCACTGGTGAGAGCATGCTGTTCCGCAATGCCGACGTCGAACACCCGGTCCGGATGGTTCGCGGCAAACTTGTGGAGCCCGACCGGAATGAGCATGGCGCCGGTAATGCCGACGATGTCCTGCCGCTCATCGGCTATGGCCGCAATTTCCTCGGCGAAAACCGAGGTCCATGACTGTACTCCCCCGGCGCCGATCGGCTCGCCGGTTTCAGGATCAATGATTCCGACGGCGTGGAACTGGTCTGCTTCATCGGCACGTGCGGGCGCGTAGCCGTGGCCTTTCTCGGTAATGGCATGGACGATGACCGGACCACCATAGTTTTTGGCCTGGGTCAGTGCGTGCTCTACCGCAGCGAGGTCATGACCGTTGATGGGGCCAATGTATTTCATGCCCAGATCCTCGAAGAGGCCCTGGGGCGCCCACCAGTCCTTCACGCCCTTCTTGGTGGCGTGCAGGCTCTTGTAGGCGAAGCGGCCCACTGTACCGCCGTTCTGCAGCTTGCGCTTCCACCAGTCGAGGGTGCCCTCATACACGCGGTGGGTACGCACCGTGTCAAGGGTTGGCCGCAGTGAGGCGAGGTAGTCAGCAACCCCGCCGATTGTGGGTGCGTAGGAGCGACCGTTGTCATTGACGACAATCACGACCCGGCGCCGTTGGTCAGCGGCGATGTTGTTGATCGCTTCCCAGGCCATTCCGCCGGTCAGGGCACCGTCGCCGATCAGGACAACGGCAGTGCGATCCTCCTCGCCGTTCAACACGCGCGCCCGCGAGATGCCATCCGCCCATGAAAGCGACGCCGAGGCGTGCGAGCTTTCAACGACGTCGTGGACTGATTCAGCACGGGAAGGATAGCCCGAGAGCCCGCCCTGCTGGCGCAGGGAATCAAAATTCTGACGTCCGGTCAGGAGTTTGTGCACATAGGACTGGTGCCCGGTGTCAAAAACAATGCTGTCGCGAGGGGAGTCAAACACCCGATGAATGCCGATTGTCAGCTCGACAACGCCCAGGTTGGGACCCAGATGGCCGCCGGTTCGCGACACGGTACGGATGAGGAAGGCACGTATCTCCGCTGCCAGGCGGGAAAGCTGCTGTCCTGACAACCTGGTGAGGTCTTGTGGGCTGTGGATGGTCTCCAGGAGTCCCATCGCGCCTCCTTCTGCTACTTGTGATTCACGGCACCGGTGCGTTCTCACACGCTGTTAACTCTAACGCGGCCTGCCGCCCAGCCGTGCCCGCGGCCGTCGCGCGCCGCCGGTGCAACACAAAACACGCCGCTCCCAATACCGGGAACGGCGTGTTTTGCATGGACGGGGGCTCGGTCAGGACGCTGCTGCCAACTGGCGCAGGACGTACTGCAGAATTCCGCCGTTGCGGTAGTAGTCAGCTTCACCCGGCGTGTCGATGCGGAGGACAGCATCGAAGGTGACCGGACTACCGTCCTCTTCCGGAGTGGCGGTCACCTTGACGGTTGCCGGCGAGTTGCCGTTGTTCAGCTCGGTGACGCCCTCAATGGCAAACGTCTCAGTTCCGGTCAGTTTGAGCGTTGCAGCATTTTCACCGGCAGGGAACTGCAGGGGCAGCACACCCATACCGATGAGGTTTGACCGGTGGATACGCTCGTAGCTTTCTGCGATGACGGCCTTGACTCCGAGCAGCGCAGTGCCCTTGGCAGCCCAGTCACGCGATGACCCTGAACCGTATTCCTTGCCCGCGAGGACAACCAGCGGTGTCTCTGCGGCCTGGTAGTTCATCGCGGCATCGTAGATATAGGCCTGCGGTCCACCGGTCTGCGTGAAGTCGCGGGTGAAGCCACCCTCTACTCCATCGAGCAGCATGTTGCGCAGCCGGATGTTTGCGAAGGTGCCGCGGATCATTACCTCGTGGTTGCCGCGGCGTGATCCGTAGGAGTTGAAGTCCTTACGGGCTACGCCATGCTCGAGGAGGTAACGGCCCGCCGGGCTGTCGGACTTGAACGATCCCGCGGGGCTGATGTGGTCGGTGGTGACGGAATCACCGAGCTTGGCGAGCACGCGGGCTCCCTCAATGTCCGCTACCGGCTCCGGTTGGGCCTGCATGCCCTCGAAGTACGGAGGCTTGCGCACGTAGGTGGAGTCCTCCGCCCAGGCGAAGGTGTCGCCCTCCGGGGTATCGAGCGCCTTCCAGCGGTCATCGCCGTCGAACACTCCCTCGTAGCCCTTTGAGAACATGGCCTCGTCAATCGAGGAATCGATGACCTGCTGCACTTCGGTGGGGCTCGGCCAGATGTCCTGCAGGAAGACGTCGTTGCCTGACTCGTCCTGTCCGAGCGGATCATTCTCGAAGTCGAAGTCCATGGTTCCAGCCAGCGCGTAGGCAATGACCAGCGGCGGCGACGCGAGGTAATTCATCTTGACGTCGGGGTTGATGCGGCCCTCGAAGTTCCGGTTGCCCGAGAGCACTGCAGCAACCGAGAGGTCGTTGTTCTGGATCGCGTTGGAGATTTCCTCCTCAAGCGGACCGGAATTGCCGATGCAGGTGGCGCAGCCGTAGCCCACGATGAAGAAGCCAAGCTTTTCCAGGTACGGAGTCAGCCCGGACTTGTCATAGTAATCGGTGACAACCTTCGAGCCGGGTGCCACGGAAGTTTTCACCCAGGGCTTCGAAGCGAGGCCCTTGTCCACGGCATTCCGGGCGAGCAGCGCCGCGGCCAGCATCACTGACGGGTTCGAGGTGTTGGTGCACGAGGTGATCGACGCGATGCTTACTGCACCGTGGTCGAGGATGAATTCCCGCCCGTCCGCCATATTGACCTTGACCGGCCGGGACGGCCGTCCGTTTGCCGATGCTGCAGCGGAATGCTTGAGCGTGGACGTCATGGCAGGGACGTCTGAGGCCGGGAAAGACTCCTCGAGCGCCTCGTCCAGCGCTGCGTCATCAGCGTTACCGGTGTAGTTGTGGATGTCCTTGCGGAACTGCTCCTTGGAGTCCGTCAGGGCGATGCGGTCCTGGGGCCGCTTTGGCCCTGCGATGGAAGGAACAACGGTGGACAGGTCCAACTCGATGTACTCCGAGAAACGGATCTCACGCGAGGGGTCATGCCAGAGGCCCTGTTCCTTGGTGTAGGACTCCACGAGCGCGACACTCTCTTCGGAGCGACCGGTGAGGCGCAGGTACTCGAGCGTGACGTCGTCGATGGGGAACATGGCGGCCGTTGAACCGAATTCCGGGCTCATGTTGCCGATGGTGGCGCGGTTGGCCAGCGGAACCTCTGCAACGCCTTCGCCGTAGAACTCAACAAACTTCCCGACGACGCCATGCTTGCGGAGCATCTCCGTGATGGTCAGAACTACGTCGGTTGCCGTTGCGCCGGCCGGGATTGAGCCGGTGAGCTTGAAGCCGACGACGCGTGGAATCAGCATCGACACGGGCTGGCCAAGCATCGCGGCCTCGGCCTCGATGCCGCCGACGCCCCAGCCCAGCACGCCCAGGCCATTGACCATGGTGGTGTGGGAGTCGGTGCCGACGCAGGTGTCAGGATAGGCACGCAGCGTACCGTCTACCTCGCGGGTCATGACCGTACGCGCCAGGTATTCGATGTTGACCTGGTGCACAATGCCCGTTCCGGGGGGAACAACCTTGAAGTCATCAAAGGCGGTCTGGCCCCAGCGCAGGAACTGGTAACGCTCGCCATTGCGCTCGTATTCAATCTCCATGTTGCGCTCGATCGCCTCGGAATTGCCGAAGACGTCGATCTGCACGGAGTGGTCGATGACCATTTCAGCAGGTGCGAGCGGGTTGACGCGCGCCGGATCTCCGCCGAGCTCCTTGACAGCTTCCCGCATGGTGGCCAGATCCACGACACAGGGCACGCCGGTGAAGTCCTGCATCAGGACGCGCGCCGGAGTGAACTGGATTTCGGTGCTCGGCTGGGCGTCTGCGTCCCAGTCTGCGAGGGCGCGAATGTGATCCGCAGTGATATTCGCGCCGTCCTCGGTGCGCAGCAGGTTCTCGAGCAGAACCTTGAGGCTGTACGGAAGGCTCTCGGCGCCTTCAACTGCATTCAACCGGAAAATCTCATATTCGGCACCGGCGACGTCTAGTACGCCTTTGGAACCGAAGCTGTCCACACTACTCATGTCAGGACTCCTCTCGCCGTCTTCTATCCTTGTTCCGGCGGGCGCGAGCTGCTAGTTAGGAGTACCTAAGACTCCAGCAGGAGCAGGTGTCGGGTTTTCGCGTCGATCATAAGGCCGCGAAGTCCACGCGGAACAACATTTTCATCCTATCGGTATGCAGCGATCGAGCGCTCACTCTCCGCGGAAGACTGCCACCGACTCCATGTGGTGCGTGTGCGGATACAGGTCAAGCACGCGCAGGGATTCAAGGCTCCATCCCGCCGCCGTGAAGTAGGCGGCATCGCGGGCGAAGGAAGCCGGATCGCAGGATACGTACACCACCGACTTTGCGCCGGTTCCGGTCATGGCCCGAACGACCTCCCTGCCTGCACCGGCCCGCGGCGGATCCAGCACGACGGCGTCCAGATGCGGCCGGCGCTCACGCAGCACCTTCTCCACCTTGCCCTGCACGATATCCACGTGGGCACGCCCGTGGAGATTCCTCCGCGCGTCACGGCTCGCTGCCGATGATCCCTCGACGGAGAGGACGGAACCCGCCTCACCGACGCGTTCCGCGAGCGCTGCGGTGAACAATCCCGCTCCGGCATACAAATCCGCCAACCGCAGGCCGGGCGCTGCATCGAGGCCCTTGAGCACCGCCGCTGTCAGGACCGCCGGGGCACTACGGTGGATCTGCCAGAAGCCCTCTCCGGTGACCCGGAAGCTATGGTTTCCAACGGTTTCACGCACCCAGGTCTTACCGCGGAGCTGCGTCAGCGAGCCCGTTTCAGGGTTCCACGCCGCCACCGACGCGCCCTGGATTTCCTCAGCTACCGCCCGGATCCTGCGGTTAGGCCGATCCTGTCGGGTCTTGAGCAGCACCAGCGGCTCATCATCCCCGGACCCCGCGGCGACTTCCACTCCATCCAGGCCGCTGAAGTCCAGGTTCCAGAGCGCCAGGCCATTGATCGCAGGAACGGCCAGCGGCATATCGGCCACCGGAATCAGCACGTTCGAGCGGTGCTCATGCATGGCAAGATGCCCGTCTGGATCGACGGCGAAACCCACCCGGGTGCGCCATCCCAGCCCGTCCGGCGCTTCATCGGGAACCGGTTCGACGGTGATGTCGCGCTCGATCTTTCCAAGGCGCGCAAGCTGCTCCGAGAAGATTTCACTCTTCAGACGGCGCTGCGCGGACAGGTCGATGTGACCGAATTCCGCGCCTCCCACCGGACGGGTGCCGCGCAGTCCGGCGAGGCCGGCGTCAGCCAACGGCCATGGGTGGTTCACGCGGTCGGAAGAGGACTGGACCACCTCCGTGGCGTCCGCGCGCCAGAAGCGGGCGTCGTCGTCGTGCTCGGTCAGGCGTGCCTTCACCACCTCTCCGGGCAGCGCGTGGCGCACGAAGATCACCCTGCCCTCGTGCCGGGCAACGCAGTGCCCGCCGTGGGCGGGCGGACCGATGGTTAGTTCGAGTTCTGGGTTCTGGGTCACCTGAGGTCCTGGGATTCGCGGGCGGCGTCGGAGGATGCCAACTGCCATGGCACGCTTGCCACCATAACCCCCGGCTCGAAGTGCAGCCGGGTCTTGATGCGCAGCGCGGTCTGGTTGTGGACCAGCTGCTCCCACCATTTACCGACGACGTATTCCGGGATATAGACCACAATGAGGTCCCGCGGCGAATTCCGCCGCATGGACTTGATGTAGTCCATGATCGGCTGGATGGTGTCCCGGTAGGGCGAGGCGAGGACGGTGATCGGCACCGGGAGCTCGAGCCGGTCCCAGTCCTCGAGCGTGCGGCGGGTCTCTTCGGCGTCGACATCAACCACGATCGCATCAAGTTTTGAGGGGCGGGACGCACGGGCGAAGGCCAGCGCGCGCAGGACCGGCTTGCGCACATGCGACACGAGAATGACGGCGTGGACCCGTGAGGGCAGGGCGCGGGCGGAGGCGGCGTCGTCGATCGCAAGTTCACGCGCCACCTGGTCATAGTGCTTTTTGATGCTGAGCATGACCGCGAAGAGCACCACCATCGCAAGGACTGCGATCCAGGCTCCGAACTCGAATTTGGTCACCAGGACCACCACGAGCACTGCGGCGGTGAGTACAAATCCGATCGAGTTGATGGCGCGGGACTTGTTCATCTGCCGGCGGTGCTTCTTGTCGACGGTGCTGCGCAGTTCCCGGGTCCAGTGCTTGATCAGCGCGAGCTGGGTGGCGGTGAAGGAGACGAAGACGCCGACGATGTACAGCTGCACCAGCTGGGTGACGTCCGCCCGGAAGACAACGATCAGCGCAATGGCCCCGAGACCGAGCGCCATGATGCCGTTGCTGAAGGTGAGCCGGTCGCCGCGGGTACGCAGCTGACGTGGAAGGTATCCATCCTTGGCGAGGATCGATGCCAGCACCGGGAAGCCGTTGAACGCTCCGTGCGCGGCCAGCAGGAGGATGAGCGCAGTCGCTGACACAACCACGATGAACGGCAGGCTTCCGCCGTCGAAGATGGTTCTGGCAAGTTGGCTGATCACCGGATTCTGGACGTAGGAGCCTCCCACGGGTTCACCACCAAGCAGCAGCTGCTCCGACGGATTCTGCACCACATGCACGCGGGTCGCGTTCGCCAGGTAGATAACCCCCGCCGTCATCGCCGACGCGACCACGCCCAGGACGAGCAGCGTGCTCGCTGCATTGCGGCCGCGCGGCGGTTCGAAACTCGGCACGTTTGCGCTCGGTGCCTCCACGCCGGTCAGCGCAGCCGCGCCCGAGGAGAACGCCCGCAGGATGAGCAGCGCTCCGGCCAGTCCTACCAGACCGCTCTCGAACGCCGGATCCGGAATGATCTCGAAGCGGGCACTCGGCGCCTCCCCCAGCGTCCCGGAGAGCCGCTGCACGATCCCGGCCACGCAGAGCGCGAGGATCGCCGCCATGAAGATATAGGACGGGACGGCCAGGACCCGTGCGTCCCGTGTGAATCCCCGCAGGTTCACAAGCACCAGAACGACGACGGCGCCC
>NZ_JAROKN010000079.1:0-9467 GCF_029455255.1 Arthrobacter vasquezii
AAGTCGCCGGGCAGGAGAATAGACGTCATGACGCCCCAGCCGGACCCGATCTGGACACGCGGCTGAAAGCTGCCGGTAGAAGTGGTCGGGTAGAGCCAGAGACCGCCGTCGTCGTTGCGTCGGATGCCGCCCCGGAGAGCCCGGTCGCCGCGGAGAACCCAGTCGTCGCAGCGAGCCAACCAGCCAGCAGCGAAGCTCCCCGCAAGCATGCGGAAGTTTCCGCACCGGAGGAGGCTCCAGCTCAGCAGGAGACCGAGGCTCCAGCGCGGGCAGCAATGGAACCGGGGCCCGCCGAGGAGGCGAAAGCCAGGAAGCCACGCAGCCGCACAACCAAGCTGCTTCTCGGCGCGCTGGGACTCCTGGTGGTCGCGCTGGCCGCCGTGTTCTTCACGCGCTGGCTTGTCACGCTCGGCTTCATGCAGGACTTCCTGCAGGCGTACCCGGGTGAGACGCCCCTGCCTGCCGGCACCGAGCAGGGCTTCCCCGCGTGGGTGCAGTGGCAGCACTTCTTCAACTTCTTCCTGATCGTCCTCATCATCCGCTCCGGCCTGCAGGTCCGCAGTCAGACGCGGCCGCCGGGGTATTGGACGCCGAGATGGTCGAAGGGCGGCGACGGAAAGATCAGCATCAACCTGTGGTTCCATCAGGCGCTCGATATCCTGTGGCTCCTGAATGGTGTGGTCTTTGTGGTGCTGCTTTTTGTCACCGGCCACTGGGCGCGGCTGGTGCCCACCACCTGGGAGGTCTTCCCGAACGCACTGTCGGCTTTCATCCAGTACGTTTCGCTGGACTGGCCCACGGAGAACGGCTGGGTGAACTACAACAGCCTTCAGATGCTCGCGTACTTCGTCACCATTTTCATCGCCGCACCGTTGGCAGCCATCAGCGGGGCACGCATGTCGGGAATCTGGCCCAAGGATGCCAAAGCGCTGAACAGGGCCTACCCGTTGGAGTGGGCACGTGCCGTCCACTTCCCGGTGATGCTCTACTTCGTGGTCTTCATCATCGGCCACGTGGCGCTCGTATTCGCGACCGGCGCACTGCGCAACCTCAACCACATGTATGGCGGTCAGGATGCGGTGAACTGGGCCGGCTTCTGGATTTTCTTAGTGTCGCTGCTGCTGGTCATCGGCGCCTGGATTGCAGCGCGGCCCATTGTGCTGGCACCCGTCGCGGGACTGTTCGGAAAAGTCAGCTCCCGCTGAGCCGGCGTTAGGAGCGCGAGCGGAACGTGCGGATCTGGCGGAACCGCCGGACGAGGCTGTCGCGGCGGGATGCCCCGGTCTCGGACGAGGGATCCGCCGTCAGCTCGATATGCCGCTCGCCGTAGTTCCAGAGCAGAACGTCGTCGAGCAGGCGGTCGGGACCCGGCGAATAGCGGTGATCGAGCGCCCGCCGAACCGACGTGATGGTGTCCGCCTGCAGCAGGGAGGCGAGGGCCGTCGTCGTGGTCAGCCCGTGGGCGGCCAGCAGCTCGGCCGCCCAGCGCCAGTCATCATCAGACTTGCGGTCCACGTGCGGCAGCAGGGTCTGCCACACCTCGCGGATGCGGTCCGGTGTGAGTTCGACACCGCCCTCACCCTCGGGCTCCCAGAAACCGGTGACCTTCTGGTAACGCGAATGCAGGTCCGCAAACGTTGATTCGACGCTCTCAAGCATGGCTGCCGTGGCGGTGAACTGCCGGTCGAAGTAGGGGCTCCACGCCTTCGGATTGAAGGATTTGAACCGGATGTCATGCTCGATCTCCGACCAGGCGTGCGCCAGAACGGTGCGGATCTGGGTCTCGAACAGATAGCTGCCTGAATCGGAACCGAGCAGCTGCTGGTAGGCGCGGACGGCGTCGTTCTGGATGGTCCGCAGGATCAGGTGCCGGCTGGAATAGCCGTAAGTGCCGGATTCAATGGAACCAATGTCCTTTTCGCGGTCACCACGGCAGTCAAACTCGTTGCGCTGGCGCTTGATCAGGTTGGCTGCGGTATCAACCTCATGGGGAAGCGTGGTGATGACGCGGACGCCCACGAGGTCCGTCAGGTTCCGCAGCGGGTCGGGGAAGACCAGGCTGGGCGGTCCATCACTGTCAGCGAGCATCCTTGAGGCCTTGTCCCGGAAGGACTCGATGGTTTTGGTACGTGCCGTGACGAAGAGCGGCCGGAGTTCCGTGCCGACGAAAATGTTCTCGATCCTCTCGCGAGAATCGGCTGTGACAGCCTCAAGCGCCGGCCGGACGCGCTCATACTCGCGGACACTTTCCTCGACGGCCGGCCGCAGCCTCTCATCCAACTCATCCCATGCACTCACCAACCCATCTAAACACCCTGCACTGACAGCGGCTACGCTGGTGAAAGTGACCGGCCTCCCACGACGCGCAGTCCTCAGTGGGGCTGCAGCTGCTGCTGCGCTGGGCGCGGCAGCACTCGCCGGCTGCAAACCGAAGCCCTCCGCGGAACCTGCGGACAGGACAACGAGCAAGGAAGCCATGGCACCCCAGCGCTACACCTATGGCAACGATGCGCAGCAGTTCGCCGAGCTTTACCTCCCGCAGGGACAACCGAGGCCCGGTGTCGTCGTCATTATTCACGGTGGATTCTGGCGCAGCCGGTACACCCTCGAGCTTGGGGTACCGCTCGCCGAGGACCTCGCCTCACGCGGTTATGCATGCTGGAACCTCGAGTACCGGCGCGTCGGCAACGGCGGCGGCTGGCCGCAGACCTTCGAGGACGTCGCTGCGGGAATCGACCTGATCGCCTCCGCGGCGCAAGAGCACAGCCTGGACACCAGCACGACGACGGCGCTCGGTCACTCCGCGGGCGGTCACCTTGCGGTGTGGGCAGCCGGGCGGTTCTTGCTGCCGGAGGATGCGCCGGGAGGCGGGGCGCCAGCGGTGCCGATCACCGGCGTCGTGAGTCAGTCCGGTGTGCTGAACCTGCAGCGTGCCCACGAGGAGCGGCTGGGCAACGGAGCTGTGCAGGACTTCCTGGGTGAACGCGACGGGAAGAAGTACCGCCTCGCTGATCCCATGACGGCGATTCCGCTTTCGGTGCCGGTGCTGGCCCTCCACGGGGAGAATGACACAACCGTCCCGCTCACCCAGTCGGAGTCGTATGTCGCTGCGGCTCTGGCCGCAGGTGGGACGGCTGAACTGGTGCAGATTCCCGGAGACCACTTCGCGATGATCACCCCCGGCACGGACGCCTGGCTGCAGGTGATCGCAGCCGTTGAGCGTCTCGGATAGCTGCGGTAGGGAACCGTTAATGGGGAATTCAGGGAAGTGTGGGATCCTGCACCAATGAGCGCGCGATCCCGGTTCCACCGGGCTGCCCACCGCACCGGCCTGGAAATTCTCGGCTGGACCCTGGTGGTGCTCGGATTAGCTGCGTTGGTGTTGCCGGGTCCGGGTCTCCTGATGCTGGTCGGCGGGCTTGCTGTCCTGTCCCAGCAGTATGAGTGGGCTGAGCGCAAGCTGCACCCCATCAAGAAGCAGGCCTACAAAGCCGCGCGGATCGGTGTGAAGACCTGGCCGCGGATAGCGGTCAGTGCGGTGAGCGCTTTCGGCTTCATGGCGCTGGGAATCCTTTGGATGCTCCAGCCTCCCGCTCCCGGATGGTGGCCGTTCAACGATGACTGGTGGCTCTTCGGCGGCTGGGGTGCCGGGCTGAGCCTCGTGCTCTCCGCCATCATTGCGCTTACGCTGCTTGTCTACAGCATCCGTCGCTTTCGAAGGCGTCCGCGCCGACAACCGGCTGCATCGTAAATGCTAGGTTGGGACGGTGCTCACAGTAATCGGCGAAGCCCTCATCGACGAAGTTCTCAGCGACACCGCACCTCCGCGTGCGCACGTTGGTGGCAGCCCGCTCAACGTGGCTGTGGGGCTGGCGCGCCTGGGGCATTCGGCGCAGTTTTTGGGCCGATTCGGGGATGACGAGTTCGGCCGCCGCATCCACCAGCACCTTGCCGACAATTCAGTGCTTGTGCCGCTGCCCGCGGACTCCTACCCGACCAGCGTGGCATCAGCGAGACTCGATCCCGCAGGGGGAGCGACCTACACCTTCAACCTCTCCTGGGAATTACCTGACCTCGCCGCCCAGGAAGACCTGTTTAACGGAACCACCCTGGTCCACACCGGCTCCATCGCATCGATGCTGGCTCCCGGAGCGCACGATGTATTGGCAGCGATCCAGCATGCGCGGCCTCTCGCAACCGTCAGTTACGACCCGAACTGCCGGCCGACCATCATCACGGACGCCGACTACGCGCGGGCGCAGGCTGAGAAGTTTGTCGCGCTCGCAGACGTGGTCAAGGCGTCGGACGAGGATCTCGAGTGGTTGTATCCGGAACAGGACCACCGGGAATCGGCGCGCCGGTGGCTGGAACTGGGCCCCGCCGTCGTCGTAGTCACGCGTGGTTCCAAGGGGCCGTGGGCGGTTGTGGACCGCGGGGAGTGTGAGGTTCCGGCGCCGGCAACTTCCGTGGTGGACACTGTCGGCGCAGGTGACTCCTTCATGGCGGCGTTGCTCAGCGCCCTGGTGGACCGGGAACTGGACGGCGGGCAGCGGCGGAATGAGTTGCGCGCCCTGTCCGTTGAGCAGATGCAGGGCGTCCTCGCCTTCGCCGCCGCCGCTGCGGCAGTAACCGTGTCACGTGCCGGCGCCAATCCGCCCACCAGAGCTGAACTTAGAGCACAAGGAGTGTACGCATGACCCGCGATCCTTACGCAGACCTTCCAGAAGTTCCATCGTTCGAGCTGACCAGCAGTGATATCGCCGACTACCAGCCCCTCGATGCGCTGCAGGCGTCGGGTCGAATGGGTGCAGGCGGGCATGATGTGTCACCGCAGCTGAGCTGGAGCGGATTCCCTGAGGAAACTCAAAGCTTCGCCGTCACGGTTTATGATCCAGACGCTCCCACCGCCAGCGGATTCTGGCACTGGGCCGTGTTCAACATTCCTGTGGGCACCACGTCGCTGCCTGCCGGCGCCGGTACCGAAGACGGCGCCGGCCTGCCTGAGGGTGCCGTGCAGTTGAAGAACGACGGCGGCTTCCCTGGTTTTGTGGGGGCGGCACCTCCGGCGGGACACGGTGTGCACCACTATCACGTGGTGGTGCACGCGGTGGATGTGGAGCAGCTGGACATCCCGGCAGAGGCCTCGAATGCCTACCTCGGCTTCAATCTCTTCTCCCACACCCTTGGGCGCGCGCGTATCGTTGGCACCTACGAACAGTAGATTCGCACACGATTTACAGGGAGGCCCGGCATGCTGATTCTGTTTGGATTCAAGACCGCCGTGAAGGAACTGTTCCGCAGGCAGGCGGTGTGCCCCAACTGCGGCCAGCACGCTTCCCAGCGGGTTGATGAACGGGCTTCGAAGTTCACGCTGTTCTTCATCCCGCTCTTCACTACCCGCCGTCGGTACCTGCGGACCTGCGCCTACTGTGGCGTCACGGCCGAGCTGTCGAAGAGCGAGAAGAACGCGCTCGCCTAGGTTCACCGCGCATCGGTGAGGCTGGCTTCTTGGGTAGGCTGGATACTTACCCAGGCTAGGAGTTTGCGCATGCGTTTGGTTGCCAGCGACATGGACGGCACGATCGTCGGCCACGACGGCCGGATTTCGGAGCGGACCGTTCGCGCGTTTGAAGCATGCCTGGATGCCGGCATCGAGGTGGTTTTCGTGACCGGGCGCCCGCCGCGTTGGCTTCAGCCACTGCGGGATCTTGGTTTCAAGGGGACCGTCATCTGCTCCAATGGAGCGCTGACCTATGATCTTGGACGCGAGGAAGTCCTCGATTCACACCTCCTTGACGGTGAGAGCATTTTCGAAGCCCAGGACATCATCCGGAAGCTCTACCCGGCGGTGCGGTTCGCTGCCGAAACGGTGGACAGTTTCCTCATCGAACCGGGGTTTGCGGATCCGGGCTCCGTTGAGCTGCTCGGCGCCGCCGAGCCACGGCCTCTTCGGGAGTCACTTGACGGCTCGGGTGTCATCAAGTTCCTCGCCCGGGAACGGGACATCACGCCTGACGAATTCCTGCACGGCGTGGGCCCGGCAGTTGAACACCTTGTCGCCACCACACACTCGGCGCCCAGCGTCCCGCTTCTTGAGATGAGCGTTCCTGGGATCAACAAGTCAGTCACGCTTGCCAGGTACGCGGCGCAGCTCGGCGTCGATCAGGGGGATGTCATCGCTTTCGGTGATATGCCGAACGACATCCAGATGCTGGGCTGGGCCGGCCACGGTTACGCCATGGCCTCCGGTCACCCCGACGCGCTCTCTGCCGCGAATCTTCGCGCACCAGCCTTCGACGACGACGGCGTGGCCCAGGTCCTCGAGGAGCGGCTGGCCGCGCTGAAGTCGGCCTGAGCCGCCGTGGCCAAGCCGTACTTTGATTCCGACGGTCCACTTGCGCTCTCCCACCGTGGCTTCTCGCCGGAGGGCCTTGAGAACACGCTGATCGCGATGGAGGCGGCTCTGGAGCTCGGTTTCCGCTATCTGGAGATCGACGTGCGCACCACGAGCGACGGCGTCGTCATGGTTTTCCACGATGAGCGCCTTGAGCGTGTGACCGACGGTGTGGGCCTCCTCGCGGATCACTCCCTGGCGGAGTTGAGTTCCGTGCGGGTTCGCGGCGTTGAACCGATCCCCACGCTGGCCGAGGTGCTTGAGCGGTGGCCGGACGCGCGGCTGAACGTAGACATCAAGGATGACGCCTCGGTGCAGCCATTTGTGGATGTGGTCGAGCAGGCGGGCGCGCATGACCGCGTGCTGGTCGCATCATTCTCCGACCGGCGTCGTCTGAGGGTTCTTCGCCGACTGAGCCGGCCAACGGCGTCGTCCGCAGGAATGGCAGTAAACGCACTCCTCAAGGTGGTGTCGCCGCTGGGACTCGCCGGGCGGGCCGCGCGGCTGGCACGGGTCGATTGCCTGCAGGTCCCCCGGCACTACCGCGGCATCCCGGTGGTCACCGCCGGCTTTGTTCGACGCTGTGCGGCTGCGGGGATACCGGTCCACGTGTGGACCATCAATGAGCGGCCGGAAATGGAGGCCTTGCTGGACCTCGGGGTCAGCGGCCTGGTGTCGGACCGTGCGGATATGTTGGCCGCGGTGATGCGCGGGCGGGGACACTGGCCGCGCGTTAATTAGGGCACTAACAATTAGCTCGCTATGCTTCTTTGTGGGCAGTTGCTGTCCACGGCGAGAGAGGCTCAGGAATGGCGGACAGGAAGCCGTTGTCGCAACGGTTCATGAAGGCTACGGGCAAGTTGAGAATGTTCTTCGGGCCTGCTGACCAGGGTGGGCTGGAGGGCCCGGTCAAGTACGCGGACGGCGCAGCACACCAGCAACGCCAACAGGAGTTGCAGCAGTGGGACGTTGTCCGGAACGCTGACGGCTCCACGTACCTGGTGAAGCGCGAGGATGGGGACAAGTGACCGATTCGATGGTGCGGTTGTCTTCGCGGGAACCGTCCCAGGACAACGACCTGCTTCTTGAGCGGCAGTTGTGCTTCGCCCTGTCGGTTGCCTCACGAAGCGTCATCGGTGCGTACCGGCCCGTGCTGGAGGAGCTCAACCTCACCCATCCGCAGTACCTCGTCATGCTCGCCCTGTGGGAGCACAGCCCGCGGACCGTCCGTGAAATCAGCGACGCGCTCGCCATGGAACCGGCAACGCTTTCACCAATGTTGAAGCGCCTGGAAGCCAACGGACTTGTGACGAGGGAACGGGTGGTCGGCAATGAGCGCGCCCTCGCTGTCGGGCTGACCGTCGAGGGGCGTTCGTTGCGCAAGCGGGCGCTGTCCGTGCCGGGCACAATGATGGAAAAGCTCGGCTTGTCCCGAGAGCAGGCCGAGGACCTGAACCGGATGATGGGCGAAGTGATCGCCGCGGCGCAGGGCGCCTGAGGGTTCTAAAGAACCGGGTCGGTGATCGTTCGCAGGTACTGCAGGGCGTGCGGACCGTAGGTGAGCATCGATTCATCGTCGGCGTGGATCAGCAGCCGCAGCCAGGAGGCATACCTGTTCAGCCGGCCCAGCTGCAGCGCGGGCTCCAGCGCCTTCCGCAGCTCAGGGAGCGGCGCGTAGCTGGTCCACCGCTCAAGGTAGGCGCTGAATACGCGCCGAATGCGGGCGTCGTCGTACCCGGTTTCCCAGTTCTCCTTCATCACGCCAAGGGGAACGTAGAGCGAGCTGAACGGATGCGCCCAGTACGAGTCGCCGAAGTCGAAGAACCGTAGCGGATCCGTGCTTGAGCCCGGGATGAAGGCGTTGTTCGGGTGGAGGTCGTTGTGCTCCAGTGACAGCGGTACGCCGAGGGTGTTCAGCTGTGCCGCGGCGCTCTCGATCGCAGGAACGCTGGCGTAGATGCTGTCCGCCTGCTCCGCGTTCAAATGCAGCGGGTGCTCCTCGGGCAGCCCTGCGTGGAGGAGGAGCTGGTTGCTGACGAAGTTGCCTGCGATTGCTGGATCCAGCGAAGCCAGTCCCGCATCGGTCAACCGTTGCCCGTGCTGGGCCGTCTGCTGCTGCAGCTCAGCGAAATCGGCGACCACGCGCGCCCACAGCGCGTAGTCCGTCGATGCGAGAGTGGCGAGCGTGGCTCCGTGGTCCGGGGAGATCAGCCAGCCCCTGGTCGGCTCGATGGCCAGCGGAGTGACAACGCGGTCCGGGGCGATCTCCGCCAGAGCCGCCACAATGGATGCCTCCTGGAACTGTCCGGGATTGTTCTCCTTGAACCAGAGCTTCCCGTGGTCCGTCGGAATGGTCAGCTGCACCGACCAGAAGCGGATCCTCGGCTCGCTCACCGGGCCGGTCTGCTCAATGTTGAACGTAGCGAGGACCTGCGACACCCACGACTCCGCCTGGGACTGCCAGGCGGAGCTTTTCCACAGCTCGGTCGGGTGGCGGGCGGGCGAGTTCACCGGATTATTGTGTCACCCTCGCCGGTTCGGCGTGCCTTACGGGCACGGTTTCCAGGTCTTGCCTCCCGGTGCGTAGCAACGCGGTCCGTTATAACCGGGATACGGATTCTGCTCGGCCGGCGGCGCTGGAGCGGGTGCCGGTGGGACGTAGGGTGCGGGTGCCGGTGGTACGTATGGCGCTGGTGCCGGAGCCGGAGGTACATAAGGAGCCGGAAGATTCCGGATCCTCTCAGCTTCAGCCGCAGCCGCTGCCTCGGCGGCCAGGCGCGCAGTCTCAGCTTGTGCGGCCGCTGCTGCTGCTTCTTCGGCAACAAGGCGACGTGCTTCGGCTTCGGCTGCCACCCGCTCCGCTTCACGCTTCGCCGCTTCAGCTGCCTGTCTCGCTGCCTCATCTTCCGCTGCCTTGAGCCGGGTGGTTTCCTGCTCCAGCGTGGCCAGCGTTGCCCGTCCCGAGTCGATGGATGTCATGAGCTCGGCACTCAGCGTGGCGGCGCCTGCGGTTCCCAGGGCAGCCCAGCGGATGGAGTCCTCGCCGGCTTCGAGCGCCGCATGGAGTGCCTCG